>JBOIEI010000871.1:0-2432 GCA_050741055.1 Burkholderiales bacterium
TCGGCGTCTCACCGCGCGGCGCGGTGCGCGCCTGACCGCGATCACGAGCGCGGGCACCATACCCGACACCGCCGACTACGACGTCATCCTGGAGCCCGAGGAGCATCGCGTCGGCACGGTGAACGAAGACTTCGCCGTCGAGAGCCTGCCGGGCGATATCTTCCAGCTCGGCAACACCTCCTATCGGCTGCTGCGCATCGAGGCGGGCCGCGTGCGGGTGGAGGATGCCGCGGGCCAGCCGCCGACGATTCCGTTCTGGCTGGGTGAGGCGCCGGCGCGTTCCGGCGAGCTCTCGCAATCGGTATCGCGCCTGATCGAAACCATCGGCGGGCAGATCGAGCGCCGCGGGCGCGAGGCGGCCCTGCACTGGCTGACCGCCGAAGTGGGGATCGGAGCATCGGCGGCCGAGCAGGCGGTCGATTATCTTTCCGCCGCGCGCACGGCATTGGGCGTGCTGCCCACGCTCGACACCATCATCATGGAGCGCTTCTTCGACGAGTCGGGCGGCATGCAGCTCGTCATCCATTCCTTATGGGGCAGCCGCATCAATCGCGCGTGGGGCCTGGCGCTGCGCAAGCGCTTCTGCCGTCAGTTCAACTTCGAGCTGCAGGCCGCGGCCACCGAGGATGCGATCGTGCTCTCGCTCGGCACCAGCCACAGCTTTCCGCTGGAGGACGTTGCGAGCTACCTGCATTCGGCGTCGGTGCGCCCGGTGCTGGTGCAGGCGCTGCTGGCCGCGCCCATGTTCACCACGCGCTGGCGCTGGAACGCAACCATCGCGCTCGCATTGCCGCGTGCACGCGGCGGGAAGAAAGTGCCGGCCCAGCTGCAACGCATGATCGCCGAGGATCTGCTCGCGGCGGTCTTTCCCGATCAGCTCGCCTGCGCCGAGAACATCGTCGGCGAGCGCGAGATTCCGGACGATCCGCTGGTGAAGCAGACCCTCGACGACTGTCTGACGGTCGCGATGGATATCGACGGGCTGGAGCGCCTGCTCGCCGCGCGCGAGGCGGGAAACATTCGCGTGATCGCGAAGGACGTGACCGAGCCCTCGCCGCTCGCCGGCGAGATTCTCACCGCGCGCCCGTATGCGTATCTCGACGACGCACCGCTGGAGGAGCGGCGCACGCAAGCGGTGATGAGCCGGCGCTGGCTCGATCCCGAAAGTGCGTCGGACTTAGGTCAGCTCGATGCGGACGCGATTGCGCGCGTGCGCGAAGAAGCCTGGCCCGGCGCCGAGAGCGCCGACGAGCTGCACGATGCGCTGCTGTGGATGCACGCGCTGACGCAGGCCGAGATCGATGCGACGCCGTGCTGGAATGCGCTGCTGGATGCGTTGCGGGCGCAGCGGCGGGTGACTCGATTGGTGGCAACGTCGGAAGCAGCCGCCCTCTGGATCGCCGCCGAACGTCTGCCCGTCTGGCGGGCGGCGTTGCCCGGCGCTGCCGCCGATCCCGTCGTCGACGTGCCCGAGGAATTCGCCCGTGTCGCCTGGGAACGGGAAACGGCCCTGGTCGAAATCGTACGCGGGCGCTTGCAAGGGCTCGGGCCCGTGACGGCGGCTCAGCTCGCCGCATCGCTCGGCATCGAGCTCGCCGCGATCGAAGCCGCGCTGTTGCGCCTGGAAGTCGAAGGCTTCGCCATGCGCGGCTCGTTCACCGGCACGGACGCAGGCATCGAATGGTGCGAGCGACGGCTGCTCGCGCGCATACACCGCTACACGGTGAAGCGCCTGCGCGCCGAGATCGAGCCGGTGAGCTCGGCCGACTGCATGCGCTTCCTGCTGCATTGGCAGCACTTGTCAGTGGAGTCGCGCATGAGCGGGCCCGACGCCGTCGCCGCGATGGTCGGTCTGCTTGAAGGCTTCGAAGCGCCTGCGGCCGCGTGGGAAACCGAGCTGCTGCCGGCGCGAGTCAGCGACTACGAGCCGGAGTGGCTGGACGAGCTGTGCCTCAAGGGGCGTGCGGCGTGGATGCGGATGTCGCGCCCGCGTCCCGAGCCCGAGAGCGGTCCCGCGGGCGGCTGGCCGGTCCGAGTCACGCCGATTGCCCTCCTCACGCGGCGCAATCTGGCGACGCTGGCGAGCCTCGTCCAGCAAACGGAATTGCCGCCGCTGCGCTCAGGGGCGCGTGCGGTCTACGATTATCTCGATTCGCATGGCGCCTCGTTCTTCGACGAGATCGTCGGTGGCTCCGGACTGTTGCGCACGCAGGTCGAAGAATCTGTCGCGGAGCTGGTCTCGCTCGGTCGCGTCACTTCCGACAGCTTCATCGGGCTGCGCGCACTGCTGTTGCCGCTCGATCGGCGCAAGCCCATCGCCGGCGGAAGGCGGCGCCGGCGCTCGGCGCTTTTCGGCATCGAGGATGCGGGGCGCTGGACGTTGACGCAACGCACGGTCCGCCCCGCCGCGCCGCCGCCCGACGGCGCCGATC
>JBOIEI010000872.1:0-5420 GCA_050741055.1 Burkholderiales bacterium
GGCGTAAGGGAGGCTTTGGGCACATAGTCGGCCGCGCCCGACTTCATGAACTCGACCGCAATGTTCTCGTCGCCGCGCCCTGTGAGGATGACGATGGGCGTGTCTTTCGCCGTCTCGCGCAGGCGCAGGAGCAGCGATACGGTATCGGCCCCGGGCAAGTAGTAATCGAGCAGCACGCAGTCGTAGCGTTCCAGCGCGATCCGCGATTGGGCGTCTTGCGCCGATGCAACCTCGTCGAGCTCGGCGGTCAGCCCGCATTGCCGTATACAGCGGCGTACGGCCAGACGGTCGGAATCGTCGTCGTCGACGACCAGAATGCGCATGCCCTGTTGCTCCTCGGGACCTTGGGGCGCCTGCCCGCCGCACGCCGCTCGATCGGCGGCGGTCAGGGCAGCTCCACCAGCATCCAGTACTTGTTCAGGGCGACGACCACCTCGCAGAACCGTTCGAACGTGACCGGCTTCACTAGGTAGCCGGCGACGTTGAAGCCGTAGGCGTCGAACTTGTCGCGTTCCATTGCTGACGTTGTGAGGACGACGACCGCGGTGTTGCAAAGCTCAGGATCGCCGCGCAGCTCGCGCAGGAACTCAATGCCGTTCATGCGCGGCATGTTGAGATCGAGCAGCACCAGGCGGCGATGCTTCGGAATCTCCCCGCTGCGCAGCTTCTCCAGCGCTTCGATGCCATTGCCGGCGACGTACAACGGGTTCGTGAGGTGGGCTCTTTGGAAAGCACGCTTCACCGTCATCACATCGACATCGTCGTCCTCGACCAGGAGAATGTTCAGGGCGTGGGCGGCGGCAATCATCGCAATTGACCCGCTTGTGTCTGCGGCCAGACGAATGTGAATCTGGCGCCCTGCCCGGACGCGGATTCGACGCCGACTCGGCCGCCCCGTGATTCCACCACTTTCTTCACCAACGCCAGGCCGATCCCGGTCCCTTCGACCTTGTCGCGCGCTTCCAGCGTCTGAAACAGACCCCAGATGCGATCGTGGAACTCGGGCGTGATCCCGGGACCGTTGTCGGCCACGCTGAACTCGATGCCATCGTCCACCTCGCGCCAGGCCACCCGAATTTCGAAATCCTCTCGCACCGCGCTCGCATATTTGACCGCGTTGCCGATCAGATTCATGAAGACCTGCTGCAAGGGTACCGGCTCGGCGAGAAGCTTGGGCATATGCGGGGCCACGTGGATTTTCGCCTCGTTCCCGATCGCCTGCAGATCGAGCACTTCACGCACCATGCGCCCGGTATCGACCCGTTCGGGCTGCGCGAACACCCGGCCGGCACGCGAGTAGGCCAGGATGCCGTCGATGAGAGCCTGCATTCGATTCACGCGCACCTGCAGCAGGCGCATGTGTTGAACGGAATCGTCGGTCAGTCGCTCGCCCGTGTCCTCCTGGATCCACTGCGCGAGATTCGCAATACCGCGCAGCGGCGCCTTCAGGTCGTGGGATGCCACGTATGCGAACTGGTCCAGCTCGCGATAGGCTTCCTCCGTCGCGTTGCGCGCGCTCTCTGCCTCGGAAAGCGCTGCCTGCAGGCAGCTATTCAGGTCCAGCAATTCCTGATTGCGCTTGAGCGCTTCCGCATGCGCCGCCTGCTCGGCAGCGAGTGCGCGCGCCTGCTGCTCGGCCTCACGGCGGCCGGTCAGGTCGCGGGTCACCTTGCTGAAGCCGATCAGCTGCCCGTGCGCATCGCGCAACGCCGTGATCACTACGTTCGCCCAGAAGCGCGAGCCATCCTTGCGTATGCGCCAGTTCTCGTCCTCGAAGCGCCCGTCGCGGGCAGCCATTTCGAGCTCGTGCCGGGGAAATCCGGAAGCCAGCGCCTCTTCGGGATAGAACACCTCGATCGAGCGGCCGACGATCTCTTCGGCCGTATAACCCTTGATGTGCTGCGCGCCTTCGTTCCAGCTCACGACTCGACCTTCGGCGTCGAGCATGAGGATGGCATAGTCCTTCACGCTCTGAACCAACAGCCGGAATTGCTGTTCGCTCGAGCGCAGCGTGTCCTCTGCCTGCCTTCGCGCCGTAAGGTCGCTGGTGACTTTGGTGAAGCCGATCAGCGCCCCCGCGTCGTCGTACAGCGCCGTGATGACAACCCGCGCCCAGAAGCGCGATCCGTCCTTGCGAATTCGCCAACCTTCGCTCTCGGAGCGCCCTTCGCGCGCCGCGACCTCGAGCGCGTGTCCGGGCAAATCGGCGGCCGGCGCTTCCTCGGGGTAGAACAGCGTGAACGATCGGCCGACGATCTCGGGCGCCGAATAACCCTTGAGCCGCTCGGCGCCGCGGTTCCAGTTCATCACTCTGCCTTGAGTATCGATGGCGAAGATGGCGTAATCCGAAACCATGTCTACCATGCGCCGGAAAATGTCCAGTGGCGCGGCCATCGAGCGGATGCCTGGGCTGCGATCGCGTGTCGGTGGAGTGCCGGAAATCCCTTCCATGTGGACTTGTCGGTAAAACAGCAAATGTAAGTGACTGTTTTCCAGGCTGTCAACCGGGCGAACCCCGGACCGGTCACAAGCGGGTAGGTGCACAAGCCATCCATCGCGGGCGCAACTCCGCCGCGGCGTACCGACCGCGAGCGCGCCCGCATGCTAACGGCGGCTACAATAGCGCCGGCAACGCCGACGATCGTGCAGCTGGCGGACGGCGGATCCACCCGAATCACGGACATGCAACAAGCAAAACGGTATCTGACCCCCCGCCGTTGCCCGATCACAAACGCCCGCGAATGCACCAGGCGCGCGCCATGAGCGCAATGGATCCGTCCGCCGACATCGGCAGGCGCGACTGGATCCGATCCCGCAGGCGCGCTCTGGCCGCCTCGTCGAGCGACATCGCGTAGGCCGGCGCCGGACCCTGTCCGCCGAGAAACGGCTGCCAGTAGTCGTCAAAGCTTTCGAATGGGGTCGCGATGTCGATGGCCGTGACATCGATCGCGTTCAGGCCAGCGCGGGCGAAGAGGTCTCGTAGCGCGTCCGGGTGGCAAAGCGGAAACCGGACGCCTTCGTCCAGTGCGACCGCGTGCGAATCGAGCGCCGCGGCTGCGTTCCAGAAATGCCGCATGAGATCCATCTTGCCGGCGTAATCCCAGACATAGCCCGCGATTGTTCCGCCGGGAGCGAGCACCCGTTTCATTTCCCTCAACGCTGCATTCGGATCGGCTATGAAATTCAGGACGAGTCCCGAGACCACCACGTCGACGCATGCATCGTCCAGCGGTATGGCAGTCGCACCCGCCTGACGCAGCTCGGCACGATCGCCGAGATGATCCCGCGCCGTGGCCAGGAATCCCTCCGACGGATCGATCCCCGACACGCGATCCGGGGTGCACAGGTCCACAATGGCGGCACACAATGTTCCGGTGCCGCAACCGACATCGAGCCATCTGAGGCCCGGGCGAGCGCCAAGCCAGGATAGAAATGGCGGAGCAACCTTGCGGCTCCAGCGGCCGACGTATCGCTCGTACGGATTGCCGCGCTCCCACGTATCGGACACGTGCCGCTGTGCCATGCCGGGCTCCTTCGCTTTCGGGGTGCGAACGGCTGCGGCCGCTGTCACGACCGACCGCGTCAGGGTACACCGGCTGGAGATCGTCGGACAGTCACTGTCGCTGGGGCGCACCTGAGGCAGTTACAATGACCGCGGAACTGACAACGCTGCCGGCGAGTCCCGCAGTCTCGGGGGCGAACCCATTCAACCCTGAGGAGAGCGCCATGCTTTGGGTCATCTTGTGCGTCGACAAGGCCAACACCGCGGAAATCCGGGAGAAGCACCTGCAGCCGCACCGCGACTATCTGCAAAGCCAGAAAGGGATTCTGGTCCTTGCCGGCGCGACCCAGTCCGACGATGGCGCCAAGGCGATCGGCAGCCTGTTCGTGGTGAACGTCGACAGCCGCGATAAAGCCAAGGCGTTCTCCGACGGCGACCCGTTCACGCAAAACGGGGTCTTCTCGAGCATCACCATCATGCGCATGCGCAAGGGACAGTGGAATCCCGGGGCCGCCGAGGGCGCTTGATGCGCGTTTGTTCGCCTGGATTCCCGCGTACGCGGGAATGACGGCACCCGGAGGAGCGAAGCAGATGAACCTGACGCTGTACTATGCGCCCGCGACGTGCGCGCTCGTTCCCTACGTCACCTTGACCGAAGCCGGTGCGCAGTTCGACGTTCGTAACGTCAATACCCGCAAGGGCGGTACGCGCACCGAGGCGTATCGCCGGCTCAATCCCAAGGCCAAGGTGCCGGTGCTCGTCATCGATGGCGAGCCGTTGACCGAGAATCTCGCCATCCAGATCTGGATCGCGCGCCAATTTCCGAACGCCAGGCTGCTGCCGGCCGATCCTCAGCAGGAGATCAAGGCGATTTCCCTGATGGCATGGTGTGGGTCCGGAATCCATCCGCATCTCACGCCCAACGCCTGGCCGCAGCGCTACTGCGACGTGCCCGGCTCGGAAGAAAGCGTCAAGCGGCTCACGAACGAGCGACTGTTCGAGGATTTCGCGCTCGCCGATTCGCTGCTCGCCGGCCGCGAATGGTTCTGCGCGCACTTCACTGCCGTCGATGCCTACTTTTTCTGGGCCTTCCGCCGCGCGCTGCTCTTCCAGCTCGGCGTGTCGCGTTTCGCCAACTGCATGGCGCACTTCCGACGCATGCAGGAGCGCGCCAGCGTGCAGAAAGTGCTGGCGTACGAGAAGCAGGTTGTCGAGGAATTCAGCCGGTCCGGATAGCGGCATCGATGCCTTCCGTGCGCGCTCTAGCAATAGAGCGTACGGGGCCAAACGAAGGGGTGATCGCCCCCAAGTGTTCGCCTCGCCGTGCTTCGGCCAGGCGATGCTTCCGCGTGAGGTGGCCAGCCCGCGTATGGTCCGCCCGACTCACCCCGTCGCGCTTCGACGACGGCCACAGATGAGCGGCCGCCGCGTCGATGGCACGCAGCCGCGCCACGGGCATATTGGTTGCTGTAATCCTCATTCGGGATTATTCGGGTGTCATCGGGAGGTACGCGCCCGACTCGGCGCGGCAGGGAAAATGCTGGCGAACGCCTTGGCTTTTGGTATATATGGACCAAAGCGCGTCGCCCGCCCACCAGCCGAACTGGGCGCACGGTGCCGGGGGAGAAAAGCCACCATGTCGATCCGCAGCCGCAGCCGCAGCCGCAACGGCCGCCTCAGCGGCCGCTCCAAGCCGCGTCCCTGTTTTACCGATGGTCTTGCAGGATACTCTTGCTGCACACCGCAGCCGGACGCGTGCCTCGTCCAATTCTTCCATGGTCATAGCCGACACCTGCCGATCGCGCGCCGTCCCGGAGGTTCTACTCGATGAACGTCAGTGCAACCGAAGCCACCGCCCGCGCCGGAAAGTCGGCAGCGCCCGAATCCAATCAGGAACTGCACGAGCTGGTCCGCGCCC
>JBOIEI010000873.1:0-5523 GCA_050741055.1 Burkholderiales bacterium
GGCCTGGGCGTTCTTCGATTCCGAGCACGCGCGCGCGCAGGCAAGAGCGCTCGACCAGGCACGCAAGGAAGGCAAGCCGCTCGGACCGCTGCACGGCATACCGGTCGGGGTCAAGGATATCGTCGACACCGCCGACATGCCCACCGAGGACGGTACGGTGCTGCACGCGGGCCGCAGGCCGCTCGCGGATGCCGCCGTGGTCTCGATGCTGCGAAGCGCGGGTGCGATCATCTTCGGCAAGACGGTGACCACGGAGCTCGCCACCTACAGTCCCGGCAAGACGCGCAATCCGCACAACGCGCGGCATACTCCGGGCGGGTCCTCGAGCGGTTCTGCCGCCGCGGTGGCGGCCGGCATGGTCCCGCTGGGCGTGGGTACGCAAACCAACGGTTCGGTGATCCGCCCCGCCGCCCTCTGCGGCGTGGTCGGATTCAAGCCCACACACGGACTGGTCCCGCGCAGCGGCATTCTGCGCCAGTCGCGCGCGCTCGATACGGTCGGGGTCATGGCGCGAAGCGTGCTCGACGTCGCATTGATCACGGAGTGCATCTCGGGCTACCACGAGGAGGATCCGGATTCACGTCCGAGCGCGCGCATTGCGTTCGCAGCCATCGCGGCCGAGGAGCCGCCGCTCGCACCATCGCTTGCATTCGCACGCACGCCGATCTGGGATCGTGTCGACGCAGAATCGCGGGCCGCATTCGACGAGCTGGCGGCGCACCTGGGCGATCGCTTCGAGACGCTCGAATTGCCGGACAGCTTGCGCGCGGCCTGGGATTGGCATCGCACCATCATGGAAGCCGACATCGCATCGAGCTTCACGGTGGAATACGACCGGGGCGCGGACAAGCTTTCCGAGTCGCTGCGGCGGCAGATCGAGCGCGGGCGCGCGACGCTCGCTTTCGACTATCTCGACGCACTTGCCCGCATCCCGCGCCTGAACGAAAGCTTCTCGGAAGTGTTCGATCGCTACGACGCGATCGTCACGCCCGCCGCGCCCGGTGCTGCGCCCGAGGGGCTGGAAAACACCGGCGACCCCTCGTTCTGCACGCTGTGGACGCTATGCGGCATGCCGGCCATCACGCTGCCGCTGCTGAGCGCCGGCAACGGGCTGCCGATCGGCGTGCAGCTGGTGGGCAAGCGCGGCGACGACGCGCGGCTCCTGCGCACGGCGAACTGGCTGGTGCGATACCTCGACAACGCATGACGCTGCGGAGCCGACCATGGTCATGAAAGTCATCGCCGGAATCATCGCCGTGGTGCTGGTGGTCGCATTCGTGCTGCCGCCCGCGGTCAAGCTGAAGGAGCCGGCGCTGATCGTGGTGATCACCTTGGGCATCGTCCTGATGCTGATCGACCTGTGGCAATCGCTGAAAGAGCGGGATTGACGCGCAGGATTGATCAGCGCTTCGACCGGTTCATGATCTCGACTATGCGCCGCGCCTTGGCGACGATCGGGTAATCGACGAACTCGCCATCCACGCGGATCGAAGCGAGCCCGGCGCGCTCGGCATCCTCGAACGCGCTCACGATCCTCAGCGCCCTGGCATGTTCCTCGGCGCTCGGGGTAAAGACCTCGTGCACGAGGCCGATCTGATCCGGATGGATGCACAGGCGCCCCTGGAAACCCGTTTCGAGCGACGTGCGGGCCGATGCGCGCAGGCCGTCGCTATCCTGCAAGCGCGCCCACACGGTATCGATCGGCGGCTCCAGGCCGGCGACGCGCGAAGCAAGCACGATTTGCGCGCGTGCGTGCGCGAGCTCGGCTTCGGCGCGCGTCCATTGCATGTTCATGTCGAGGGTGAAATCGGCCGCGCCGAACACCACGCGCCGGTGGCGCGCGCCGCAGCCGCAGATCTCGGCGATGGCGGCAAGCCCGGCGCCGGTCTCGATGATCGGCACGAGATCGACCGCACCGGGCGCCAGTCCACGTTCGCGTTCCAGTGCGCGCAGCAGCCAATCGGTCGTATGCAGATCGGATGCCCGCTCGGCCTTGGGCAGCAGGATGCCATCGAGGCCCGGCTGGACGATCTCGGTCAGGTCGCGATAACACCATTCGGTGCTCAGCCCATTGATGCGCACATATGCGAGCCCCGAGCGCGGCTTGCGCAGGGCATCGACGATCGCACCGCGCGCGGCCGGCTTCTCGGCAGCGGCCACCGCATCCTCCAGATCGAGGATGACCGCATCGGCATCGAGGCCAAGCGCCTTCTCGACCCGCCGGGCGTTGTTCGCCGGCACGAACAGCATGCTGCGCAGAATGTTCATCGGGTCATCCTCGTCGTTTCAGATCAAACGACGCCGCGCCGGCGCAGCTCGGCGATGCGAGCGCGATCGTAGCCCAACGCGGCCAGCACTTCGTCGGTGTGTGCGCCCAGCCCGGGTGCGGCCTGCTGCGGCAGCCCGGCGCCGCCCACACGCACGGGATTGGCGACCATCCGGGCAACGCGATCGTCGCCGTAGCGGTAGGCGCGGACATTGTCGTGTGCACGCACGAACTCGGACTCGAGCGCCTGCGCGATATCGTTCACCGGTGCGGCAGGAACCTTGCCGGCGAAGCATTGCAGCCAGTGCGCCGTAGTGTGCCTCTTCAGCGCCTCGTCGAGCATACGTTGCAACGGTGCGCGGTTCGCGAGCCGTGCGGCGTAATCGGCGAAGCGTGCATCGGCGATCCACTCGGGGCGCCCGAGCTCGTTCGCCAGCGCTTGCCAGAACCGCTCCTTGTTGCACATGATCATGATCCAGCCGTCGCGCGTGCGAAAGAGCTGCGACGGCGTCAGGGACGGATGGGCCGAGCGTTCCTCGCGGCCCTGCACGACACCCGCGTTCAGATACCAGGTCGCGGGGTAATTGAGGTTATGCAGCGCGACGTCGAACAGGCTCACGTCGATATCGCGTCCCACGCCGGTCGCCCGCGCCCCAGTCAGCGCCGCGAGCAGCGCGAACGCGGCGGTCAACCCGGTCACCAGGTCCACGATCGATACGCCGAACTTGCACGGCGGGCCGTCCGGCTCCCCGGTCATCGACATGAGCCCGGTCTCGGCCTGCATCAGGTAGTCGTAGCCGGGCCATGCCGCGCGTGGGCCGTCGCGTCCATAGGCTGAAAGATGCGCGCACACGATACGCCGGTTGGCCGCCTGCAGGTGCTCGTAGGTCACGCCGAGCGCGCCAGGAAGATCGCCGCGCAGGTTGTCGAGCAGCGCATCGGCCGAGCGCGCCAGGTCGTGCAGCACCTCGCGCGCTCCGTCCGCCTTTAGATCCAGCGTGACGCTCTTCTTGTTGCGATTGAAGGTCTGAAAGAAATGGCTGTCGCGCGGACCGAAGAAGTGCGGTCCGACGCCGCGGCCGACGTCGCCGCCGTCCCTCGGGTTCTCGATCTTGATCACTTCGGCGCCGAGGTCGGCGAGGTAAAGGCTGCCCCAGGGGCCCGCGCCGTACTGCTCGACCGCGATGACGCGGACACCTTCGAGCGGCAGACTCACGCGGATACCTGCGCGCGGCTACACCTTTCCCCTCCGCTCACGAGAGTGAGCCGGGGTTTCGAAGGATGTGCCTGCGCACATCCGAGCCGGCGAACGCCCGATGCGCTGCATCGCATCGGGCCACGTGCCTGCGTCAGCAGGCGGGGTGGTGTGGTTCTCGACGCAGGTCGGAGCGCTCCCGCCAAGGTGCCCTTCACGCCGTGCCCGCCTCGCCGGTGCGTCCCGGTTGCGGCGTGCGGGCCGCGCCGGGACGCGAGCCGCCGGTGCGCAACTGAGCTTGCAGCTCGTCCAGGCGATCCAGACGCTCGTGCAATTGCCGGTGCCAGTTGTCCAGCACTTCCATCCAGTCGCGCGACTCGCCCTTGTCCAGGCTGAAGCGCTCGGTTTCCGGCGATATCGGCAGCCCGCTGGTTGCCGTCGTCGCGGCGGCCGGATCGCGCTCGGTGCGCGGGCCGCGAGCCAACCCGATCGACGCGACCTGTGCGGTCAGATCCTGCATACGCTCCTCCACACGGATGAAGCGCTCGTTCAACGCGGCGATGTGGTAGTTCTTGAGCGTGAGCTCCCGGCGCATGCGCTCGAGCTCGTCGCGCTTGCCGAGATACTGGGTTTCGGCATCGACCACGATCCGTTCCTGGCGTCGCAGCGCGAACTCCTGCCGCGCGATCTGTTCCTTCAGCGTGCGCAGCGTATGCCCGAAGGCATCGCCCAGCGATGCGCGGATCGGATTCGCCCATTCGTCGAACTCGCGCCTGCGCGCGACGTGCACCTTGACCAGATCGCGCAACTGCCCGATCTGCGTCTCGTCGTGCCCGAGCTTGTCGTGCAGCGCGCCCAGCTCGCCTTGCAGCTCGTCGCAACGCACGAGCGTGCGTGCGAGCGAAGACTCCTGCTCCGCGGCCACACTGCGCAGCCGCTCGCATTCCTGGCGCAGCGTGCGCAGCCGGCGCTGGCGCGACCACCAGGCCGCGGCAAACGCAGCCGCCGCGATCAACGCAGCCGCGAACGCAGCCGAGGCCAGGGCGGGATCGTCGATCATGACGGGGTGGGATGCCGGATCGAATGCATGCCTAGTGTTCTGAGTCCGAGGTTCGTCGCAGAGATCGAGCATCTACCCTGAGGCCAAGCGGGCAAAAGTGTCGAAATCGGCGCCAGACGCGGAACGCGATACCACAGCCAGGTTGGACACCTGGCGAGGATTCGCGACAATGTATGGCGTCGATTCTCGGCATCTTTTGCGCGGCGAATTTCGGACTCAGGACACTAGCCTCACGCCGGGTGGCGCTTGACCAGCTGGCGCGCAATGATGATACGCTGCAATTCATTGGTGCCCTCGCCGATCACCAGCAACGGGGCATCGCGGTAATAGCGCTCGATGTCCAGCTCCTTCGAATAGCCATAGGCGCCGTGGATTCGCATCGCCTCAAGCGAATTCTCCACCGCGGCTTCGGTCGCGAATAGCTTCGCCATCCCGGCTTCCATGTCGCAGCGCGCGCCGTGGTCGTAAGCGTCGGCCGCGGCAGCGGTCAGCAGGCGCGCTGCTTCCACCCGGGTTGCCATGTCGGCGAGCTTCAGCTGGATTGCCTGGTGCTCGCTGATCGGTTTTCCGAACGTGCGCCGCAGCTGCGCGTAACGAACCGAGTCCTCCAGCGCCGCGCGGGCGATTCCGACCCCTCGCGCCGCGACATTGATGCGGCCGAGCTCGAGCCCGGCGAGGACGTGCTGCAATCCGCGCCCCTCGACGCCGCCGATCAGGTTGGCAGCCGGCACGCGATGATTCTGGAATACCAGCTCGGCGCTGTCGATGCCCTTGTAGCCGAGCTTCTCGAGCTTGCGGCTCGCCTCGAAGCCCGGACCCTTCTCGCAGATGAAAACGCTCATGCCGCGATGACGCGGCTCGGCCTGGGTGTCGGTCTTCGCCAGCAGCGCGACGCAATGGCCCTGGATGCCGTTCGAGATCCAGGTCTTGGTGCCGTTGAGGATGTAGACGCCGCCGTCGCGGCGCGCGGTCAGGCGGATCGCCTGCAGGTCGGTGCCGGCG
>JBOIEI010000874.1:0-1684 GCA_050741055.1 Burkholderiales bacterium
GCCGTGCACCAGCACGATCGTGGGACGGTCCGGATTGCCCCAATCGAGATGATGCAGGCGGACGGCATCGCGAACGACGAAGTGGCTATCGGCGGAAACGGCGGCGGGAACGGTTGTCATGGCGAGCGCGCTGTGATGAATCGGAATGTCCGATGCTACCTTAGCGGCCCGCATGCGCGATAGCTATACTGCCGGCTGTGCTGCTGCGAGGAGTCCGCCATGCCCAGCCGCAAACTGAAGATCGCCGGTCGCGAGCTAACGCTCGATGCGCGCCCCGACCGCCTGGATCTGCGCGACCTGCCCTTTCGCCCCGCGGTTCAGTCGCTGCCCGCCGTCTATCCGAGCGATGCCGGCGTGGCCGAATTGCTGCCGGCGTATCAGCGAGCCGATCTGGTCCTGGACCAGGGTCATGAAGGTGCGTGCACCGGCTTCGGGCTCGCGGTCGTCATCAATTACCTCCTGTGGGTGCGTTCGAGCCACAAGATGACGGCCGCCGACAAGGTGAGCGAGCGCATGATCTATCACCTGGCGCGCTTCTACGACGAATGGCCGGGCGAGGATTACGAAGGCTCGAGCTGCCGCGGCGCACTGAAAGGCTGGCATCGCCATGGCGTCTGCGGCGAGTCGATCTGGCCTTACCGCGACGCCAACGGCGAAGTGGCGTTCGTCGCCCCGCAAAACGAATGGGAGCTCGACGCGGTGCGCCGCCCGCTCGGCGTGTACTACCGCGTGGAGCGTGAATCGGTGGTCGATATCCAGGCGGCAATCCGGCAGACCGGCGCGGTGTACGTTTCGGCCACCGTGCACGAAGGCTGGGACGTGAAATCCGTGACCAAGCCGATATGCCACGACGCGCTGCCGACCATCAAGCCCAGCCGCAAGGGTCTCGGCGGGCATGCGTTCGCGCTGGTCGGTTACAACAACGTCGGCTTCATCGTGCAGAACTCCTGGGGAAAAACCTGGGGCGCGTCTGGATTCGCGGTGCTTCCCTATGACGAATGGGTGCTGTGGGGAACCGATGCCTGGGTGGTCGGATTGGGCGCGCCGATCACGGCCGGCACCAAAACGCGCGGTAACGTGCGCTCGATCGCGCCGCCGCGGCGTCACTTCATTCCGCCCTCGGCCCGTAACGCCCCGACCAGCTCCGGGCTGTCGAGCCTGTTCCGCGGTGCACGCGACAAGTTCGCCGACAAGAAAGGTGTATGGAGCAGCGACTACGCCTACAACCACACGCTGGTCACAGCGAACGATGGCCGCACCGTCAATCGCCTGCTGCACGTCGCCAACGAGGACAAGAACACCGAGTACGTCGCGCTCACCAAGCCGCTGGAATGGTTCGGGCAGCGGCCGCCGGGTGAGCCGTGGCGCCTGCTCGTGTACGCGCACGGCGGCCTCAATTCGGAAGAAGACTCGATCCAGCGCATCCGGCTGCTGGGCCCGCAGGTCGAAGCGAACGCAATCTACCCGCTGTTCGTGACCTGGAAGAGCGGCTGGCAGGAAACGATCGCCAACATGCTCGAGGACGGCTTCCAGTCCGAGTTCGGCCAGAAGGCGCCGGCCGAAGGACTCGGCGAGGCGATGAGCGAAGCGACCGATCGCGCCGTCGAAGTGCTCTCGCGTCAGGTGCTGGCGCGCAGCCTCTGGTCGGAGATGAAGGAAAACGTCGCACGCGCCGCAGCCTCGG
>JBOIEI010000875.1:0-10806 GCA_050741055.1 Burkholderiales bacterium
TGCTTGGTCAAGTCATCGTAGATGATGAGCGCGTCCTGGCCGCGATCGCGGAAGTATTCGCCCATGGTGCAGCCCGAATACGGGGCGATGTACTGCATGGCCGCGGATTCGGATGCCGACGCCGCCACGATGATGGTGTACGCCATGGCGCCGTGCTCTTCGAGCTTGCGCAGAACGCTGGCGATGGTCGAGGCCTTTTGACCGATCGCGACGTACACGCAGATGAGGTCCTTGCCCTTCTGGTTGATGATGGTGTCGATCGCGACTGCCGTCTTGCCGGTCTGCCGGTCGCCGATGATGAGCTCGCGCTGGCCGCGGCCGATCGGCACCATGGCGTCGATTGCCTTCAGCCCCGTCTGCACCGGCTGCGATACCGACTGGCGCTCGATCACGCCCGGGGCCACCTTCTCGATCACGTCGGTGAGCTTGGCCTCGATCGGGCCCTTGCCGTCGATCGGCTGTCCGAGCGAGTTCACCACCCGCCCGAGCAGCTCGGGCCCGACCGGCACCTCCAGGATGCGGCTGGTGCACTTGACCGCATCGCCCTCGGTGATGTGCTCGTATTCGCCCAGAATCACCGCGCCCACCGAATCGCGCTCGAGATTGAGCGCCAGGCCGAAAGTGTTCTGCGGAAATTCCAGCATCTCGCCCTGCATCACGTCCGACAATCCGTGAATGCGGCAGATGCCGTCGGTCACCGAGACCACGCTGCCCTGGGTGCGCATCTGGGCAGCAGCGTCCAGGTTCTGGATGCGGCTCTTGATGAGTTCCGAAATTTCGGATGGGTTGAGCTGCATGACGACTCCTATTGTTTGAGAGCGGCGGCGAGCGCGTGCAGTTGCGCTCGAACCGACCCATCGATCACTTTGTCCCCGATCAGCACCCGCACGCCGGAGATGAGATCCCGGTCGACGCTGACACGCGGCTTCACGCGTTTTCCGGTGCGCGATTCCAGGCGGGACACGAGCGCCTCGAGCTGGCCGTTTGCCAGCGGCAAGGCGGAAACGATCTCGGCCTCGACCACGCCTTCGCGTTCGTTCTTGAGCACTTCGAACTGGCTCGCGATTTCCGGCAGGACGTCGAGGCGACGGTTGTCGGCCAGCACCCGTACCAGGTTATCGGCCTCGGCGCTCAACTGGCCGCTCAGAATGCCGATCAGCATACCGGCGGCCTTCGGGGCGGACAGGTTCGGATCCTTCAGGGCCGCTGCAACCGCGGGATCCGCCGCCACCTTCGAAAGGTTGGCCAGCATGTCTGACCATGCGCCCAGCTTGCCGGCGGAATCCGCGAGGCGGAACACCGCTTCGGCATAGGGTCGTGCGATCGTGCTCGGTTCGGCCATCGTCTAGTGTCCTGAGTCCGGGATTCGCTGCTGCATCCCAATCGCGTACCCCGCGCCGAAACTACAGCTGCTGTTGAATATCGGCGAGCAGATCGCCGTGGGTTCTGGCATCGACCTCGCGCCGCAGAATCTTCTCCGCGCCTGCGACCGCCAGCGCGGCCACGTGTTCGCGCAACTGCTCGCGCGCCCGCGTGTACTCCTGCGTAATCTCGGCCTTGGCCGCCGCTTTTTCGCGGTTGCCTTCTTCCTTGGCTGCACCCCGGGCTTCCTCCACAACCTGCGCCGCCCGCCGCTCGGCCTGGCCGATGATCTCGGCCGCCCGCGAGCGTGCTTCGGCGACCGCTTGCTCGGCCTGTCGTGCGGATATCTCCAGCGACTGGCGGCCCTTCTCGGCTGCGGCCAGGCCCTCGGCAACCTGTTTCTGCCGGTTCTCGATCGCCCGCATGAGCGGCGGCCAGATGAACCGGGCGCAGAACCAGACAAAGGCCGCGAACATCACGACCTGTGAAAGGAGCTGCGTCACGTTGATGTTCATGACAAGTCCTCGGCTACGGCCGTTCGTGGGCGATTACTGGATGACCGCAAGCAGCGGGTTGCCCGTGGCAAACCACAGCGCCAGGCCGACGCCGATGATGAACGACGCGTCGATCAGGCCGAGCAGCAGGAACACCTTGGCCTGCAGTTGCGGCATCAGCTCCGGCTGCCGGGCTGCACCCTCCAGAAAGCGGCTGCACATGATACCCACGCCGATGCACGCGCCGGCCGCGCCCAGGCCGATCATGAGACCGATGCCCACGCTGGTATACGCCTGGATGGTCGCGAGCAGTTGCAGCTTGTCCATGTTTTCCCCTTTTGGTCTGACGGATGGTGATACGAAAGCGTGTTCAGTGATGCTCGTGCGCCATGGCAATGTAGACCGCCGCGAGCATCATGAAGATGAAGGCCTGGAGTATGACGATGAGGATGTGAAAGATCGCCCAGCCCAAGCCCAGCAGCGCGCCGAAGAAGGCGCCGACGACACCCGAGGCCGCCCAGGTCCACAGCAGCAGAAAGATAAGCTCGCCGGCGTACATGTTTCCGTACAACCGCAGGCTGTGCGAGAGCGGCTTGGATACGTACTCGACGAACTGGAACGCGAGGTTGAAGGGCCACAGCACCGGGTTGGAACCAAAGGGCGCGCAGAACAGTTCATGTAGCCAGCCCCCCAAGCCCTTGACCTTGATGTTGTAGAAGATCATCAGGCCGAATACCGAAAGCGCCAGGGCGAAGGTGGTGTTGACATCCGCCGTGGGCACGAACCGCCACTCGTGCGCAATTGGGCTCGTCCCCATTGCCAGCACATCGACCGGCAGGATATCCATCGCGTTCATCAGCACGACCCAGACGAATACCGTGAGCGCGAGCGGACCGACCATGCTTCGATTGCCGGGAAAGACGCTTTTCACCTGGTCGTCGACGAAATCCACCAGCAGCTCGACCGCGGCCTGCCACTTCCCCGGGACGCCCGCGGTGGCCCGGCGGGCCGCCGTATGCATCAACCACAGCCCCACGACGCCGAGGATGAACGAGGTGATGATCGTGTCGAGGTGCACCGCGCCGCCGAAGAACGTGCCTTTGAGGTGCGTGAGGTGGTGCGAGATGTAACCGGTCGCGGAGAATTCGGTGCCAGCAGCCATTTGAACGCGATCAGTCCCTATAGAGCAGCGCCACCGGCCACAGCAGCACGGTGACGATCAATGTGCAGACGAGGGGCAAGGCCACGACCTCGCGGTATCCGGTGAACACCAGCCATAGTCCGAACACGACAAGCGCGACCTTTACGGCTTCTGCGCGAAACAACGTTCGAATCGTCGCGCCCGCGGTGCGCGGCGCGCTCAGACTCACAGTGCACGCGTAGGCGATGTTCGCGACCGTGATCAGCGCCCCGCCCAGCGCAGCCGAAATGGCCGCGTGCATGCCCCCCAACAAACCCGCGACCGCCGCGCTGATTGCCGTAGCCAGGAGCTGCCAGCAAGCCGCAGCTCGCATCGGTCGGTTTCCCAGACGTCCCAACACGGACATCGCCTGAAAAACCTGTGGATTCTAATTGTGCAGGCCACGCAGAGTCAATTTGACTGCCGGCAATCAGCCTCGCAGCCTTTCGAGCAGTGCATCTAGATGCTCGAGGCTGCCGTAGCGCACGATCAGTTGGCCCGAACCTTTGCGCCCCGGGCGAATGGCCACGGTCGTGCCGAGTCGATCGGACAGCTCCTGCTCGAGCGATTCGAGATCGCGGTTGCGGCGCGACCGCTTCACGCCCGCGGGCGCCGCGAGCGCCGAGCGCACGAGCTGCTCGGTCTGTCGCACCGAAAGCCCGCTAGAGGCTACGCGATTGGCGATCTCGACTTGCCGCGCGCCTTCAAGTGCCAACAGCGCGCGCGCATGACCCATGTCGATGCGGCCCTCGCGCAGCAGCGCCTGCACGGCTGCGGCAAGCGAGAGCAACCGCAGCAGATTGGTCGCCTGGCTGCGCGACGAGCCGATTGCCCGGGCTGCGTCGTCGTGCGTGAGCCCGAACTCGTCCACCAGTCGCTTCAGTCCAGCCGCCTGCTCCAGCGGATTGAGGTCCTCGCGCTGAATGTTCTCGATCAGCGCCAGCGCCATCGCGGCGCGATCGGGAACGTTGCGCACCACCACCGGCACGCGCGCCAGGCCTGCGATGCCGGCCGCGCGCCAGCGCCGCTCGCCGGCCAGGATCTCGAAGCGACCCTCGCCCGTAGGCCGAACCACGATCGGCTGAATGACGCCTTGCGAGCGGATCGATTCGGCCAGTTCCTCCAGCGCCGCCTGGTCCATGTGCACGCGCGGCTGGAAGCGCCCCGGCGCCAGCGCATCGAGCGCCAGCTCGCGTGGCGCTTCCATGACCGGCGCCGACTCGCCCCCGGCATTGAGCAATGCATCGAGCCCGCGGCCCAGACCCCGCATCTTCGCCATCAACCCGCCTCCTCGGCGCGCTCGGCACGGGCGAGCATCTCGCCCGCGAGCGCCAGGTAAGCCAGCGCGCCCTTCGATTTGCGATCCAGGCCCAGCACCGGCAAGCCATAGCTCGGCGCCTCGGCGAGGCGCACGTTGCGCGGTACGATAGTGCGATACACCTTGTCGCCGAAATGGCTCATCAGGTCCTTCGATACCTGCTGGGCGAGCGTGTTGCGCGGGTCGTACATGGTGCGCAGCAGGCCGTCGATTTCGAGCCTCGGGTTGAGATGCTCGCGCACCCGCTTGATCGTCTCCACCAGGTCGCTCAGGCCTTCGAGCGCGTAGTATTCGCATTGCATGGGAATCATGACCGCGTCGGCCGCGACCAGGGCGTTGACGGTGAGCAGGTTCAGAGCCGGCGGGCAATCGAGCAGGACGAAGTCGTAGCGCTCGACGCACTCGCGCAACGCGTCTCGCAGGCGCGTCTCCCGCTGCCCCATGGCCACCAGCTCGACCTCGGCGCCGGCCAGCTCGCGATTGGCCGAGATGAGATCGTAGCCGCCCTGCGCGGAGCGCAGGATGGCGTCGCTCGTGCGGCATTGTTCGATGAGTATGGCATAGATGGTCGGTGCGATCTTGCGCTTGTCGATGCCGCTACCCATGGTGGCATTGCCCTGCGGATCGAGATCGACCAGCAGTACGCGACGCTTGGCTGCGGAAAGACTGGCGGCGAGGTTGACGGTCGTGGTCGTCTTGCCCACACCGCCCTTCTGGTTCACTACCGCGAGAACGCGCGCAGCCATTATGCTTTTGTCATGACGACCAGATGGCGCTGTGCGTCGAGCCCCGGAACGGCGAGGGCGACAACCGCTTTGAGCGCAACCTCGGGCGCAAGCTGCGCCAGCTCCTCGTGGGGATAGAGACCTTTCATGGCGAGCATCGTCCCGCCGTGCGCAGCGAGCGGCAAGGCGACACGCGCGAAGTGGGCGGTATCGGAGAAAGCGCGCGAGACGACGCTCGTGAAAGGCTCGGCCGGCCGATAGGACTCGACCCGCTCGCACGCCACCTCGACATTGCTCAGTCGCAGCTCGATCGCCGCCTGCTGCAAAAAACTGCAGCGTTTGTGGCTGCTGTCGAGCAGGACGATCCGCCATGCGGGCCGGGCAATGGCCAAAGGCACGCCTGGCAAACCGGCGCCGGTGCCCACATCGAGCACGCGCGGTGCCGCCACGTGGGGCATGATCGCCAGACTATCGAGCACGTGCTCGACCGCCATGCGCTGCGGATCGCGGATGGCTGTCAGGTTGTAGACCTGGTTCCACTTCGTGATCAGCTCCAGATAGGCAAGGAGCGTCTCGGCGGCGCCGTCCGGCAACTCGATGCTCAACTGGGCAATACCGCTCGCTAGCGTATCGGCGCTCATCAGGCGCTTTGCCGCGCGGGCGAGGCCGATCGCTTCAAGTGCACGAGCAGCAGGGAGATCGCGGCCGGGGTCACCCCTGAAATGCGGGCCGCCTGCCCGAGCGTCTCCGGCCGCTGGCCTGCGAGCTTCTGGCGCACTTCGTTGGAAAGCCCGCTAACCGCCAGGTAGTCGATGTCCGGCGGCAGGCGCCACGACTCGTAGCGCTCGTTGCGCGCCACCTGCTCGCGCTGGCGCTCGACGTAGCCGCTGTACTTGACCTGGACTTCGACCTGCTCGGCGACCGCCGGGTCGGCCACTCCCTCGAGCTTCGCAGCATCCATCAGATCTCGATATATAACGCCTGGTCGCTTGAGGAGATCGCTCAGGAGAAGGTCGCGCGCGGGCCCTTCCGGGAATAACCGGGCCCGCTGCTCGGCCGCCAGCGCGCGCGCATCGAGGCGGCGCGCGCGCAAGCGTTCGAGCTCGCTGTCGATGGCCGCGCGCTTGCGCTGAAAGCAGTCCCACCGATGATTGTCGACCACGCCCAGCTGCCGGCCCGCTTCCGTCAGGCGCAAATCCGCATTGTCTTCGCGCAAGCTCAGGCGAAATTCGGCCCGGCTGGTGAACATCCGATACGGCTCGCTGACGCCGCGGGTGATCAGGTCGTCGACCAGCACGCCGAGATACGCCTCGTTGCGCCTCGGGCACCAGCCTTCTTCGCCACGGGCATGGCGGCCGGCGTTGATGCCGGCGAGCAGTCCTTGCGCAGCCGCTTCCTCGTAGCCGGTCGTTCCGTTGATCTGGCCGGCGAAAAACAGGCCCTGGATCGCTTTCAATTCCAGCGTCGACTTGAGCGCGCGCGGATCGAAATAATCGTACTCGATGGCGTAGCCGGGCCGCAGGATATGTGCATTCTCCAGCCCGCGTATGGTGCGCACCGCGGCGATCTGCACATCGAACGGGAGGCTCGTGGAGATCCCGTTCGGATAGTACTCGTGCGTGCTCAAACCCTCGGGCTCGAGGAAAATCTGATGCGAAGCCTTGTCGGCAAAGCGCACCACCTTGTCCTCGATGGACGGACAATAGCGCGGTCCCACGCCCTGGATCACGCCGGTGAACATGGGCGAGCGATCCAGGCCGCTGCGGATGATGTGGTGCGTCGCCTCGTTGGTCGAAGTGGTCCAGCAGGGCCGCTGCTCGGGGTGCTGTTCGCGACGACCCAGGAACGAGAATACCGGCGTCGGTTCGTCGCCGGGCTGGCGCTGCATGACCGAGAAGTCGATGCTGCGCCCGTCGATGCGGGGCGGCGTGCCGGTCTTGAGGCGGCCGACCGGTAGGTTGAGCTCGCGCAGGCGTTCGGACAAGCGCACGGCCGCGGGGTCGCCTGCCCGGCCCGCGGCGTAATTTTCCAGGCCGACGTGGACGCGGCCGGCCAGGAAGGTACCGGCGGTAAGCACGACGGCCGGCGCCGAAAAACGGATGCCCAATTGAGTGACGACGCCGGCCACGCGATCGCCGTCGAGAGCGAGGTCGTCGACCGATTGCTGAAACAGCGAGAGTTCGGGCTGATTCTCCAGCCGGCCACGTATCGCGCGACGGTAAAGCACACGATCGGCTTGGGCACGCGTTGCACGCACCGCCGGTCCCTTGCTCGCATTCAGGATGCGGAACTGGATTCCGGCCTCGTCGGCGGCCGCTGCCATGGCGCCCCCGAGGGCGTCGATCTCCTTGACCAGATGCCCCTTCCCGATCCCGCCGATCGACGGGTTGCAGGACATTTGTCCGAGGGTGTCCAGATTATGAGTGAGGAGCAGCGTGGCGCAGCCCATGCGGGCAGCCGCAAGCGCGGCCTCGGTTCCTGCGTGGCCGCCGCCGACGACGATCACGTCGAACTGCCTATTGAAGTCCATGGTGCCCGGCTCTCTGATGTGACGCAATGATAAACGAGCGGCGTTTCAATCGGACGTTTCACGTGAAACAGAAACGATGGCGTACGGTGCGTGGTTTCACGTGAAACATCGCTGGCTGATGGCCGAGCCGGACAAGCAATCGGGCCCACCTTCGCGCACCAGCTACCTCGCCGGGCGCCAGGTCGAGTTTGAAGCGTCGCTTCTTGGAAATCCCCTTATTTCCCGATGCAGAAGCGGGAAAAGATCTCGCCCAGGAGATCGTCCGCCACCTGCTCGCCCGTAATCCGAGATAAGGCCACCTGCGCCAACCGCAATTCCTCTGCTGCGAACTCCGCAGCTTCGAGTCGTGCCTCGGCCTGCTCGATGTGCAACGCGGCCGTGCGAAGGGCCTCGATATGACGATGCCTCGCAATGAAGGTCCCCTCGGCCAACATTTCTGCACCTGCGGCCTGGACAATTGCCTGCCTTAGCAGGTCGACCCCCGACCCGAGCTTTGCCGAGATCCAGACATGTTCCTCTCCCGCAAGGGTTTCCGCATGCGCCGGGATCCAGCTCAAATCGATCTTGTTGTGGACATGAATGACTCGGGCGTCGCCCCCCGCGTTCTGCACCTGCGCTAGATTCGACACCCCGTCCGAGATTCTCAGCACGAGGTCCGCTTGGTGCGCCGCAGCACGCGCTCTCTCCACGCCGATGATCTCAACCGGGTCGCTTGTCGGGCGTAAACCGGCGGTATCGATCAGATGCACCGGAATGCCCTCCAGTGCGATCGTCGCGCGCAGCAGATCTCGGGTGGTGCCGGGAACGGCGGTCACGATAGCGACATCTTCTCCGGATAATCTATTGATTATGCTTGATTTTCCGACGTTCGGCGGGCCGCTTAGGGCAACCGTTATGCCGTCCCGCAACAGACTGCCCTGCTGCGCGGATCGCAAGGTGCTTGAAAATTCCCGGCGCAAGTCGGCGAGCCGCTGAGCAGCACCGGTTTCGGCCAGCACGTCGAGCTCCTCCTCGGGGAAGTCGAAGCTGGCCTCGAACAAGACGCGCGTGTCCGTCAGTTTTTGCTGCAAAGCGGCAACACGCTTCGACAACTCGCCCACAAGCGACCGGACCGCGCTGCGGGCTGCCCGGGCGGTCGCGGCATCGATCAAGTCGGCGACCGCCTCCGCCTGCGCGAGGTCGACCTTGTCGTTCAGGAATGCGCGCCGCGTGAACTCGCCAGGCTCGGCCAGGCGGGCGCCGAGCGCGAGGCAGCGCTCGAGCACGAGCGAAAGTACGGCCGGGCCGCCGTGGCCTTGCAGCTCGAGCACGTCTTCGCCGGTGTACGAGGCCGGTGCGGGGAAGTAGAGCGCGATGCCGCGATCGACGGTCGCGCCCGTGCCGTCCCGAAAGTCCGCCAGGTGCGCTGTGCGAGGCCGCAACGCCGAGCTGACGATGCCGGCGGCGATCACCGGGACAGCCGGTCCAGACACGCGCACCACCCCGATCGCGCCCCGGCCTGGGGGTGTTGCTATTGCGGCGATCGTGTCATCGGCGCCCATGGGTCGGTGCCGCGTGCTGCTCCATGCTCCGGGTGATGTGCCATTGCTGCGCGATCGACAGGATGTTGTTGACCAGCCAGTAGAGCACCAGCCCGGCGGGGAAGAAGAAGAAGAACACGCTGAACGCGATCGGCATGATCTTCATGATCTTGGCCTGCACCGGGTCCGGCGGCTCGGGGTTGAGACGGGTTTGAATGATCATGGTCGCGCCCATCAGCACCGGCAGGATGAAGTACGGATCGGGAGCGGCCAGATCCTTGATCCAGAGCATGAACGGCGCCTGGCGCAGCTCGAAGCTCGCGAGCAGCACCCAGTAAAGGGAGATGAACACCGGGATCTGGACCAGGATGGGCAGACAGCCGCCCAGCGGATTGATCTTCTCGGTCTTGTACAGTTCCATCATCGCCTGCTGCATGCGTTGACGATCGTCGCCGTATTGCTCCTTCAGCCGCTGCATCTTCGGCGCCAGCACGCGCATGCGCGCCATCGACTTGTAGCTCGCCGCCGACAAGGGATAGAACAGCAGCTTGATCAGAACCGTGAGCAGGATGATCGCCACACCCCAGTTTCCGACCCAGCGGTGCACGGTCTTGAGCACCCAAAACAGCGGCGCCGCAATGACCGTTAGCCAGCCGTAGTCGACGGTGAGGTCGAGCCCGGGGGCGATGGTGGCGAGCTTGTCCTGATCCTGCGGGCCCGCATACAGCGTGACCTGCTGCGTGGCCGAGGCGCCGGGCTCGATCCGGCCCAACGGCAGGATCACCCCCGCCGAATAGAGATTGTCGCCGAGACGCCGGGTGAAGAACTCGCGCGAGGCGTTCTCGGGCGGAATCCAGGCGGTCACGAAATAATGCTGTACCAGGCCGATCCAGCCGTCGGCGGCGGTGTGGGTATAGGACGTCTTGCCTTTCTCGATGTCATCGAAGGCGACTTTCTGAAACTTGTCCTTGTCCGTATAGACGGCGATCCCCGTGTAGGTCGGCATCATCTTCGAATCGCCCTCGGGCGGATTCCCGTCGCGCGCGACCTGGTAATACGCATACGGCTGCACGGGCGTGGCGGTCGTGTTCTGAATTTCGTGCCGTACGCCGATCGTGTAGTTGCCGCGCTCGAAGACGAACACCTTGGCCACCTTGGCGCCCTCTTCGCCTTGGGCCTCGAAGCGCACTTCCAGACGTTTCTGCCCTTCGCCGAGTTTGTATTCCTTGGCGGAAGCGACGAAGCGCGTATTGTGATTGGGGAGCCCCTCACCGATCAGCCCGGACTGGGCCACATAGATACGACCGGGCTCGCGTTCGAGCAGCACGAAGTTCTTGCTCGTATCGACCGTCCCGCGATGCTGTTTCAGTTCCACCAGCGTGATCGTCGCGCCGACGCTATCGATCTCGATGCTGAAGACATCGGTTTCGACGCGAACGATCGCGCCGCTCGTCTGCTTGGGAAGCTGCGGTGCCGTGATGGCCGCGGTGGTGGGCGGCTCGAGCTTGGTGGTCGGCGCCGGCGTCGAGGCCGGCGGTGCTTGCGCGGAGTCGGGCGCTTTCTTCTCGGCTGTGACGGGCGGGGTCGGACCACGCGTCTCCCGCTGCCATGCTTCGAACAGCATGAACAGCGAGAAGAAGAAAATCATGGCGAGAATCAGGCGTTGGGTATCCATGT
>JBOIEI010000876.1:0-4288 GCA_050741055.1 Burkholderiales bacterium
TCGCCGCACTGAGCACCGACATCGGTCTTCTGCTCGAGGCGCCCTAGTGTCCTGAGTCCGAGGTTCGTCGCAGCAATCTCGAACACCTGCCCTGGCGCTAGATAGCCGCGCCAGTCTCCGCGAACGCCGGGCTCGCCGACAACCCGGCTGCAATCATCCAATGAGCGAGTGCATGCGGCCTCAAAAGCCTTGCTCCCCTGGATCGTCCGTTTTCAGTATACCGCACGCTTCCTTCGCGACCGCTCGACGAGGCTGCGATGCACCGTGCCCGGAGTATCATCGCCGCTCGGCGATCGATCGTTGCCGGCGGCAATCGGCTGCTGCAGGGCCGGTCAGGCCGTTTCACCGGGGAAGGCGCGACAAAGGAGAGCGACATGGAGCTGGGACTGAAAGGCAAGGTGGCGATCATCACGGGCGCAACCGAGGGCATCGGCAAGGAGACGGCGAGAGTGCTGGCCCAGGAGGGCGCCAAGGTCGCGATCTGTTCGCGCCGCCCGGCTGCGGTCGAAGCCGCCGTGGCCGAACTGAAACGCACGAGCCCCGACATTCTGGGCGTGCCGTGCGATGTCGCCAAGCCCGAGGATGTCACGCGATTGGTGGAGGCGACGGCCAAGCAGTTCGGGCGCATCGACATCCTGGTGAACAATGCCGGCACGTCGAAGCGCGGCACGTTCATGGAAAACGACGATGCGGTGTGGGCCACCGACTTCGAGATGAAGGTGTTCGGCGCGATCCGGCTGGTGAAGCTCGTGATCCCGCACATGCGCAAGGCCGGCGGCGGGCGCATCGTCATGGTGACCAACATCGGCGCCAAGACCCCGGCTGCCGGTTCGACGCCGACTTCGATCTCGCGCGCGGCCGGCATCGCGCTCACCAAGGCGATGTCGAAGGAGTTCGCGCCCGACAACATCCTCGTCAACACCGTGTGCATCGGCCGCATCAAGTCGGGCCAGCACGAGCGCCGCTTCAACAAGTCGGGCGAGGGCGCCGATTCGTACTACGCGAAGATGGGCAAGGAGATTCCGCTCGGGCGCGTGGGCGAAACGATCGAAGCCGCCAATGCCATCGTCTTTCTCGCCTCCGACATGGCGAGCTACATCACCGGCACCAGCATCAACATGGATGGCGGCATGGCGGGAACGGTGTAGCGGGATCATTCCCGTGACGACGGGAGTCGTGCGCCCGATCGGCTTCTCCTGGTACCTGCCCCCGACAAAAAGCACTCGGGGCGAGCGCGTTGATCGGTGATCCTGCCTTGCCGCGGGCGTGTCCGAGGCGACACGTCCGCGACAGGGCTCCGGCACCGTTACTGCACGAGCGGGGTGGCGGCCGCATCGAGATCCACGCCTTCCACGGTCGCCTCGCCGGCCAGCAGCCGCAAGTACTGGCGCAGGGCAGTCACGAAGGCCTGCTGGCGCAGCGCCCCTGCCACCGCGCCGTGCACCGACTCGAAGGGCTGCGCCACGCCGGGTTCGCGCGCCAGCACCTCTACCACGTGCAGCCCGAAGCGGCTGTGCACCAGGCGCGGCAGCACCCCAACCTCCACGCGGCCGAACAGCTCGCGCGCGAATTCCGGCGCGCAATCGCCGGGGCCGATCCAGTCGAGGTCGCCGCCGTGTTCGCCGCTGGGACAGTTGGACCACTTGCGCGCGGCAGCGGCGAAGGCATCGGCGGTCTGACCGTCATCGCAGCGGACGTTCAGCAGAACGGGTTCAGCATGCTTGCGTAGCGCCACTACGTCGACGCCCGGCGTTACCGCGAACAGAATGTGGCGTACATGCACGCGCTCGCCCGTGCAGTAAGCCGCCTCGTGCGCGGCATGGTAGCGCCGGCACGCGTCTTCGGACGGTTCGGGAATCTGCAGCGCTTGCGCGAGCAGCGCATCGATGGCATGGCTTGCCGCTTCGCTGATCACGCCGTCTGCAGAGGGCGCATCGGCGGCGTTCAGCAGACCCGCGCGTTGTGCGGCCTGGCGCAGCAACTCCGTGCAGGCGCGCTGGCGTAACGCCGCGGGTGCCAGCGCTTCTCCGGGCGCATTGAGCGCCACGCCGTTGATGTGCGCGATGGGTGCAGCGACGGGCATATCAGTGGACATGGTCGATGCTCAGACCCCTGCGCCGCGCTGAGGCGGCTGGTTGTGACCCGGGGGCACGTTCAGGCGCCGGCTGCGCACCACCTGGTAAGGCCGAAAAAGATAGCCGATGGCGGCAAAGCCGCTCCACACGTGCACCAGGCGGCTGAACGGCAGCAGCAGGAAGATCGTCATGCCGAGCACCACATGGAAAAGGAACGGCCATGGCAGGGTCGCGAGCGCCGCGGAGTCCACCGGCCGCAACGTGACGATGCGCTGCGCCCAGTCGGCCAGCACCAGCATCGTGCTGCCGTCCGCGTGCTGCCACGAGTAGGGCAGCGTGATGAGCCCTACCGTGAGCTGCACCCAGAGCACGAGGAGAACCGCGATGTCGGTGGGGTGGCTGGTGGCGCGGATGCGCGCGTCGAACATCCGCCGATGTATGAGCAGCGACAAGCCGACGAAGCACACCGCGCCGGCGATGCCGCCCGCGATCACGGCGAGCATCTGCTTGGTCGCCGCGCTCATGAAGATCCCATACAGCCCGTGCGGGGTGAACAGCCCGAACAGATGGCCGAAGAAGAGAAACAGGATTCCCGCGTGGAACAGGTTGCTGCCCCAGCGCAGGCTGCCCTTGCGCAGCATCTGCGAGGAGTCGCTTTTCCAGCTGTACTGGCTCTGGTCGAAGCGGATCAGGCTCCCCACGAGGAACACCGTAAAGCAGACATAGGGGTAGACCTCGAACAGGAAGGCGTGAATCGTGCTCATCATGAAGGCACTCCTCGCGTGGTGTCGTTCTTGCGCAGGATGCGTATCGGCTGCGGCTCGCCAGGTTTTGCCTGTCCCTTGACCGAGCAGCCTTCGAACGCCGGCGGCTCGGTCCAGCTCGCGTCGAGTGGCTCCTCGGGCGGAAGCACGACAGGCCGCGCTTTCTCGCCCGCGAGCTCCAGCAGGGCCCCGAGCACGCTGGCGTAACCGCTGCCGCGCTGTTGCAGCGCGCCGAAGAGGCCGTTGAGAAGGTGCGCCATCTCGCCCAGGAACGCGCGCGCCTCGCGCGGCGGCTGCGTGGAGGCGAACTCGAGTACGACCGGCAGGTAATCGGGCAGCTCGCCAGGCGCGAGGTGAAGGCCGGCCTGATCGTAGGTTTTCGCCAGATCGATCATCGCCGGGCCGCGCTCGCGCGACTCGCCGTGCACGTGCTCGAACAGGTGCAGCGAGGTGCTGCGGCCGCGGTCGAACAACTGCACGTAGGCGGCTTCGGTATCGAGCGGGTCGGCGCTCGCAAGCGCATCCATCAGCGCCTCCACTTCCGCCAGGCGTGCGCCGGCGAGGGCGCGTTCGCTGCGCAGCGCCTCGCGCATCTCGAGCAAGTGGCTATGCAGCTCGGCATCTGGGTAAGCGAGCAGGCGTGCGAGCACGCGCAAGCTCAGCGAAGCATTCGCAATGGACATAGCTCAGACCTGCGCCTTGATCGGGATGGTGCGCTTCTTCGTGCCGCCGAAGAGACTCACCGTGCTCTCCCCGTCGGAGCAGCCGTTGCCGAAGGAGAAGCCGCAGCCGCCACGCACGTCGAAGGTATTCTCCGCGTACTCGCGGTGCGTGCTGGGGATCACGAAGCGGTCCTCGTAGTTGGCGATGGCCATCAGGCGGTACATGGCTTCCACTTCCAGCTCGGTCATCCCCACCTGCTTCAACGCGGCGCTGTTGACGCGGCCCTCGACGTGCTTGTCGCGCTGGTAGGCCCGCATGGCGAGCATGCGTTCGAGCGCGCGCACCACGGGGGCCGTGTCCCCGGCGGTGAGCAGGTTGGCAAGGTACTTGACCGGGATGCGCAGCTTGTTGACGTCCGGAATCTCGCCGTTGGCTTCGACATGCCCGGCGTTGGCGGCCGCGCTGATGGGCGAGAGCGGCGGCACGTACCAGACCATCGGCAGCGTGCGGTACTCGGGATGCAACGGCAGCGCCACCTTCCACTGCACGGCCATCTTGTACACCGGGCTGCGGCGCGCGGCTTCCATCCACGCGTCAGGCACGCCGTCGGCGCGCGCCTGCTCGATCACCTGCGGATCGTTCGGGTCGAGGAAGATGTCGAGCTGCGCCTGGTACAGATCGCGGTCGCGCTCCACGCTGGCGGCCTGCTGGATGCGGTCGGCGTCGTAGAGCATCACGCCGAGGTAGCGGATGCGCCCGACGCAGGTCTCCGAGCACACGGTGGGC
>JBOIEI010000877.1:0-8206 GCA_050741055.1 Burkholderiales bacterium
CGGCCGGCATCGAGCGGCTCGCGCAGCGCCTCCAGCACCTTGCGATCGAACTCGGGCAGCTCGTCGAGGAAGAGCACGCCGTGCATCGCAAGCGAAATCTCGCCCGGCCGCGGGTGGCTGCCCCCGCCCACGACGGCGACGGCCGAGGTGGTGTGGTGCGGAGAGCGAAACGGCCGCCGGCCCCACGCCTCCAGCCTGAAACCGTTGCTGCCCAGCGATTGCACGGCCGCGGATTCGAGCGCCTCGGCTTCGGTCATCGCCGGCAGAATGCCCGGCAGCCGCGACGCGAGCATCGACTTGCCGGTGCCGGGCGGCCCGATCATCAGCACTGAATGCTCACCGGCCGCGGCCACTTCCAGCGCCCGGCGCGCGTGTAGTTGCCCCTTCACTTCCGCCATGTCGGGCAGCACGAGCGGCGCCACCGCGGCTTCGCAGGGATGCGGGAGAAGTTCCTTGTCGCCCGCAAGATGCGCGCAGATCTCGAGCAGCGAGGCGGCACCCAGGATATGCGCGTCGCGCACGAGTGCTGCTTCCGCGGCATTGACGCTGGGCAGCACAATCGCACGGCCCGAGGCGCGTGCGCACAGCGTCATCGGCAACGCGCCGCGGATCGACCGCAGCTCGCCGGTTAAGGCAAGCTCGCCGACGAATTCGCAGCCGCCGAGCCGTTCCCCGGGAATCTGTCCGGAGGCGGCGAGAATACCGAGAGCAATGGGCAGATCGAAGCGCCCCGACTCCTTGGGCAGATCGGCCGGCGCGAGGTTGACGGTAATGCGGCGCGCGGGAAACTCGAAGCGGGCGTTCTGCAGTGCGGCGCGGACGCGGTCGCGTGCTTCCCGAACTTCCGCCTCGGGCAGACCTACGACCGTAAAGCTCGGCAGGCCGCCGCCCAGGTGCGCTTCGACCGTGACTTCGGGCGCATCCATCGCAGCCAGCGCCCGGCTGTAGACGATTGCGAGCGACATGGCTTGGGCGCTGGTCGCACCGGCCGCGACGGCTGGTAGCGAAGCGGTGTCAGCTGGCTGCGCTGCGGCGCTCGATCTCCGCGAGCTTGCGTTCCAGCTCGTTCAGACGCTCCCGGGTGCGCAGGAGCACTTCGCGCTGCACGTCGAACTCCTCGCGCGTGACCAGATCCAGGCGCGAGAAAACGCTGCTCAACACCGCGCGCACGTTCCTTTCCAGATCCTTGGCGGGACTCGCTTCGAGCACCTGACGCAACCGCTCGCCGAGCTCGTCCACCAGCTTCGATCGATTCATGGCCATGGTTCACCTCGTCGCGATTCGAAGGCCAGTGTAGCAAAGCGTCGTTGCCGCATTCGATAGGACCCATGGTCTAGCACCGAGTCGCACCATCTTGGTTCATCCGCACCACCATGGTGCGGAGGCATTTTGCGGGCTTACCCAGCGCCCCGCCTAATCTATTGATTGATAGCAGTATTTCCGTTGGCATATTAAATGCTCCCTGGGCTGCGTCGCACTCCAATCAGGGAAAGGACCTCTGCAATGTTCAAAAAGACGCTGGTCGCCTCATTGCTCGCCACCGCCTTCGCCGCTCCGGTCGCGCACGCCGCCGAGCCGGCAGCACATACGTTCACGGGCAACGTCGGTCTCTACAGTCAGTACATATTCCGTGGCCTCACGCAAACCGACCGCGAGCCGGCCTTGCAAGGCGGCTTCGACTACAGCCACTCGAGCGGCCTGTACCTCGGCACCTGGGCCTCGAACATCAGCTGGCTGAAGGACTTCGGCGCCTACGATCGCGGCGGCAGCCTGGAATGGGACTTCTACGGCGGCTACAAGTCGACCATCGGCAATTCCGATTTCGGTTACGACGTGGGTCTGCTCTATTACTGGTATCCAGGCAGCGCCGTACCCAACGGGATCAAGGCGAACACGGTGGAAGCGTATGGCGCACTGACCTGGAAGTGGCTTTCGGCGAAATATTCCTACAGCCTCGACGACAAGACTTTCGGCGTACGCGACAGTGACGGCACCTGGTACCTGGATCTGAGCGCCAACGTTCCGATCACCGACAAGTTTGCGCTGCAGGCCCACTGGGGCAAGCAGGAGTTCAAGGGCCGCTCGGGTGGGGTTTCCAACGACGCACAGGCGAGCTACAAGGACTGGAAGATCGGCGCCACTTACGCGCTGCCCATGAGCTTCACGATCGGCGCGTTCTACTCGGATACCGACATGAATTCCAGGCAGAAGGCGTTCTACACCGCCAACGGCCGCTTCCTCGGCCGGGACACCTTCACCGTCTTCCTGCAGAAGACCTTCTAGAGCTGGCAACTCGACGCTCAGGCGCGCCGCTTCCAGCCATTCTCATACGGGGACACCGATGAAACTCGTTACCGCCATCATCAAGCCGTTCAAGCTGGACGAAGTGCGAGAAGCGCTGTCCGCGATCGGCGTGCAAGGCATCACCGTCACGGAAGTGAAGGGATTCGGCCGCCAGAAAGGCCACACCGAGCTGTATCGGGGCGCCGAGTACGTGGTCGACTTCCTGCCCAAGGTCAAGATCGAAGCCGCGATCAAGAGCGACATGCTCGAGCAGGTGATCGAGGCGATCGAGAAATCGGCCAATACGGGCAAGATCGGCGACGGCAAGATTTTCGTTTTCGAACTCGAACAGGTCATCCGGATTCGCACCGGAGAGACCGGGGCCGACGCCCTGTAAGGGAGACCATGATGAAACGACTTCTGACGTTACTGACCCTCTGTACTGCGCTCGGCCTGTCCGCTCCCTCCGTTGCTCAAGGAACGGCGGCGCCGGAAGCGAAACCGGCCGCCGAAACGCCGGCGCCGGCCGCAGCAGCCGCCGCACCGGCCGCGGCTGCAGCACCGGCGGCAGCGGTAGCGGCGCCTGCGCCAACGCCGAACAAGGGCGATACGGCGTGGATGCTGACCGCAACCGCGCTGGTCATCCTGATGATCGTCCCCGGACTCGCGCTCTTCTACAGCGGTATGGTCCGCGCCAAGAACGCGCTGTCGGTCGCGATGCAAGTGTTCTGCGTCTTTTCCTTGATGACGGTGCTCTGGTTCATCTATGGCTATAGCGTCGCGTTTACGGGGGGTACCCCATTCTTCGGCGGGCTCGACAAGCTCTTCCTGAGCGGCGTGACCGACGCTTCGACCGCGGCCACGTTCAGCAAGGGAGTCGTCATTCCGGAGTTCGCCTTCATCGCCTTTCAGGCGACGTTCGCGGCCATCACGCCCTGCCTCATCGTCGGCGCATTCGCTGAGCGCATGAAGTTCAGCGCGGTGCTGCTGTTCATGGTCATCTGGTTCACGTTCTCCTATCTGCCGATGGCGCACATGGTGTGGTACTGGGATGGCCCGGACGCGATCAAGGACGAGGCAACCCTCAAGGCCGTGACCGAAGCCGCGGGCTTCCTGTGGGCCAAGGGCGCGCTCGACTTCGCCGGCGGCACGGTGGTCCATATCAACGCCGGCATCGCAGGGCTCGTCGGCGCCTTCGTGCTGGGACGGCGCATCGGCTTCGGCAGGGAGGCGATGACCCCGCACAGCCTCATGCTGACGATGATCGGGGCCTCGCTCCTGTGGGTGGGTTGGTACGGTTTCAATGTCGGCTCGAACCTCGAGGCCACCGGCACTGCCGCCATGGCATTCGCCAACACCTCGGTCGCGACGGCCAGCGCCACCTTGAGCTGGACCTTCTTCGAATGGCTCTTCAAGGGCAAGCCGTCGATGCTCGGCGCGGCATCCGGGGCCATCGCGGGGCTGGTGGCCATTACACCGGCTTGCGGTTTTGTCGGCCCGATGGGCGCCATCGCCATCGGCTTGCTCGCCGGGGCGATCTGCTTGTGGGCCGTGAACCAGCTCAAGCGCATGCTCGGCATCGACGATTCGCTGGACGTGTTCGGCGTGCATGCGGTGGGCGGGATCGTCGGCGCCATCCTGACCGGCGTTTTCGTCAGCAAGGGCCTCGGCGGCGCGGGGATTCCCGACTTCGTCAAGAACGAGTTCGTAGACATCGAGATCGGGACGCAGGTCGTTGCCCAGCTGTGGGCGGTCGGAACCGCGATCGTATGGTCCGGCGTGGTCTCCTTCATCGCCTACAAGATCGTCGACCTGGTGATCGGTCTGCGGGTCACGGAGGAAAGCGAGCGCGAAGGCCTCGATACCACCGAACACGGGGAAGCGGCCTACCACCTGTAGCCGCCCAACCTGCGCCTTACGGGCGCCTTCGGGCGCCCGTTTCATTGCGGGCACCGCCGCGACCGGCATCGGCTACAATCCCGCCCTCCAACGCCCAAGTCGCTCAGACATCACTCACACGATCGGCGGCGCTGCAACACCCTAACATCGCACCGCCACGCGAACCGGAGGCCGTCCATGAACGTCCCGCATCTGCTCACGGCGCTCAAAGGTCCGATGCTCGACCTGGAACGCCGCCTGCTCGAGGCGCAACCGACCATCGAACATTGGCTGCGCTCGCAATGGCAAGATCGCGCCGTGCCGTTCTACTGCTCGGTGGATCTGCGCAACGCCGGCTTCAAGCTCGCGCCCGTCGACACCAATCTCTTCCCCGGCGGGTTCAACAACCTCGCGCCCGAATTCACGCCGCTCGCCGTCCAGGCCGCGATGACCGCGGTCGACAAGGCGTGTCCCGATGCGCGCGGCATCGTGCTGGTGCCGGAAAATCACACGCGCAACACCTTCTACCTGCAGAACCTGGCGGCACTCGCCCACATCCTGCGCCAGGTCGGCATGAACGTGCGTATCGGGAGCCTGCTGCCGGAGATCACGGCACCGACGCAAATCGAGGTGCCTGGCAACGGCTCGCTCGTGTTCGAGCCGATCCAGCGCAAGGGCAACCGGGTGCTGGTCGACGGCTTCGATCCGTGCGCGGTGCTGCTCAACAACGATCTCTCCGCCGGCGTTCCGGACGTGCTGCGCGGCATCGAGCAGGCCATTCTGCCGCCGCTGCATGCCGGCTGGCACGTGCGGCGCAAGTCGAACCACTTCGCGGCCTACGACCGGGTCGCGAAGGAGTTCGCCGAGCTGCTCGGCATCGATCCCTGGCTGCTCGATCCTTTTTTCGAGACTTGCGGCAAGATCGACTTCCGCGGCCGCCAGGGCGAGGAGTGCCTCGAAGGCTATGTCGAAGAAATCCTGACGGACGTACGGGCGAAGTACAAGGAATACGGCATCCAGGAAGAGCCGTTCGTCATCGTCAAAGCCGACGCCGGCACCTATGGAATGGGCATCATGAGCGTCAAGGACCCCTCCGAGATCCGCGACTTGAATCGGCGCCAGCGCAACAAGATGGCGGTGGTGAAGGAAGGGCTCGAAGTGCACGACGTGCTGGTGCAGGAAGGCGTGCACACCTTCGAAACCGTCGCCGACGCGGTTGCGGAACCCGTGGTCTACATGATCGACCGCTTCGTCGTGGGCGGCTTCTATCGCGTGCACACCGAGCGCGGCAAGGACCAGAACCTCAACGCGCCCGGCATGCACTTCGCGCCGCTCGCATTCGCGTGCCCCTGCCTGCCGGATCTCGCCGGCACGCCCGACTGCCCGCCCAATCGCTTCTACGCCTACGGTGTCGTGGCGCGCCTCGCACTGGTCGCGGCCGCCATCGAGCTGGAAGAAACCGAAGCGGCGTTCGAGGCCGCCGAAGCCTCGCGCCCGGTGCAGGCGGCCCGCGCCTGATCGCCTGCGGCCTCATGAAGATCGCGTTCATTCTCGATCCGCTGGAATCGATCAAGACCTACAAGGACACGTCCTTCGCCATGATGCGCGAGGCTTGCGCGCGCAGCCATCGCATCTTCTCGATTCAGCAGGAAGAGCTTCTGTGGCGCGAAGGCCGGGTCTGCGCCCACGCGCGCGAGCTCGAGCTCACCGGCGATGCCTATCGCTGGTACGAGGCGGGCGAGCCGGTGCTGCAGTCGCTGGCGGACTTCGATGCCGTGCTGATGCGCAAGGACCCGCCGTTCGACATGGAGTACGTCTACAGCACCTACCTGCTCGAGCTGGCGCAGAAGGAAGGCGCACGCGTCTACAACGATCCGCGGGCGATCCGCGATCACAACGAGAAAATGGCGATCGCCCGCTTCGCGCAGTTCACCGCGCCTACCATCGTGGCGCGCCAGGAGCCCATGCTGCGCGAGTTTCTGGCCGAGCACGGCGACATCATCCTCAAGCCGCTGGACGGCATGGGCGGTACGTCGATATTCCGGCTGCACCGTAACGATCCCAACATCGGGGTGGTGATCGAGACGCTCACGCACTACGGCCGGCGCACCATCATGGCGCAGCGCTACATCCCCGAAATCAGCCGCGGCGACAAGCGCATTCTGCTGATCGACGGCCAAGCGGTCCCCTATTGCCTCGCGCGTATCCCCAAGCAGGGCGAGACGCGCGGCAACCTGGCTGCCGGCGGGCGCGGCATCGCGCAGCCGCTGTCCGAGCGCGATCGCGAGATCGCGTCGCATGCAGGCCCCGTCCTGGCCGCCGAGGGGCTGCTGCTGGTGGGGCTGGATGTGATCGGGGATTTCCTCACCGAAGTGAACGTCACCAGCCCCACCTGCTTCCAGGAGATCGCCGAGCAGTCCGGCTTCAATGTCGCCGGGATGATGCTGGACGCGATCGAGCGCAAGGTGGCTACGACCTGAGCTTTCGCAGCGTGGATGACATCCGCGACGCGCTGGACACTTTGCTTTTCCCTGCGGGAGCTCCCTGGCTCGGCGGCACTGTCGCAAATTCGCCCGTCGGCTCCCGGTCTGCAGCATACGAGCGCGCATGAGGTTTGCTCATTGTGCTCTGCAATAGCATAATCCTGGATAATTCTGCTTCGTCATGATCGGCATTCTCCTCATGACGCACGGCATGCTGGGCGAAAGCCTGCTGCACTGCGCCAGCCATATTCTCGGCAGCCGCCCGCGGCAACTCGTGCAGATCGGCGTGACGCCGCAGGACGATCCGAAATTGATCCTGCCGCTTGCCATCCGCCTGGCCCGCAGCGTGGACTCGGGTCAAGGCATTCTCGTCATGACCGATATCTTCGGCGGTACGCCGAGCAACGTTGCCACCCACCTGCTGGTGCCGGGCAAGGTCGAGGGCATCGCCGGGGTCAATCTGCCGATGCTGATCCGTGCCCTCACCTATCGCAACGAGCCGCTCGCGATCGTGCTGGAGAAGGCGCTTTCGGGGGGAACCGAAGGGGTCGTGCGCATGCCGCCTTCGGAGCGCGTCAGTGCTGCAACGGGAACTTGAGATCGTCAACAAGCTTGGCCTTCATGCGCGTGCATCGGTCAAGCTCACCCAGACGGCGGCCCGCTTCAGCTCGGAGATCTGGCTCACACGCAACGGCAAGCGCGTCAATGCGAAAAGCTTCATGGGCGTGATGATGCTCGCTGCCGCGCGCGGCAGCACGGCGCTGCTGGAGATCGAGGGCACCGACGAATCGTCCGCGCTGGAAGCGCTCGTGCAGCTGGTGGCATCGCGCTTCGGCGAGCCCGACTAGCAGCGCTCCCGGCCGCTGCAGCCCTCCACCCACGCTTCATTCGTGCAGCCCCGGTTGCTTCCGGCGCATGCGACTATGGGCTCCGGCTGCGACTGACGCTAGACTAGGCGCAGCGCGACTTCACGGGGCGTCATGAGCTTCACCATCCACGGCACGGGGATCTGCGGCGGCATTGCCATCGGGCAGGCGCTGCTGCACTCGCATACGCGGCTCGAAGCCGGCCACTACCAGATCCCGCAAAGCCAGATCCGCGATGAGCTCGCGCGCTTCGATGCCGCAGTGGCGAAAACGCGTGCCGAATTCGCGACCTTGCGCGAGAACATACCGCCCAAGGCCCCGCCGGAGTTCGAGGCCTTCATCGACGTGCACATGATGATCCTCAATGATTCGCTACTGTCCCAGGTGCCGCGGGAGATCATCGAGCGCGAGCGCTGCAACGCCGAATGGGCGCTCAAACTCCAGGCCGACGAGCTGCTGTCGCAGTTCGATGCCATCGAGGACGGCTACCTGCGCGAGCGCAAGGCCGACGTGCTGCAGGTGGTCGAGCGCATCATGCTCACCCTGGGCGGCCAGCCGAGGTACGTGCCCGACATCACCACCGCCGGCCAAAGCAAGATCCTGGTGGCGCACGATCTGTCGCCGGCCGATGTGCTGCAGTTCAAGCAACATCAATTCGCCAGCTTCCTCACCGAGCTGGGCGGTGCGACCTCGCAC
>JBOIEI010000878.1:0-3003 GCA_050741055.1 Burkholderiales bacterium
GCGACCGCCTGCTCGAGCGCGACGACGGTAATGCCGTCCAGAGGTCTCATCGGTGACTGCCTGTTCGGGCGGAGCCGGCGACGATGGCATGTCTCGCGCGCCGCGCCAGGCACGGCTCAGAACGATCGCGGCATGCCGAGCACGTGCTCGCCGACATAGGAAAGAATGAGGTTGGTCGAGATCGGCGCCACCTGGTACAGGCGCGTTTCGCGAAACTTGCGCTCGATGTCGTATTCGGCGGCGAAGCCGAAGCCGCCATGGGTCTGCAGGCAGGCGTTGGCCGCTTCCCACGACGCCTCCGCCGCCAGGTACTTCGCCATGTTGGCTTCGGCGCCGCACGGTTCGCCCGCATCGAACAGCGCCGCCGCATGGAAGCGCATCAAGTCGGCGCCGCGTACGTTCATGTACGCTTTCGCGATCGGAAACTGGATACCCTGGTTCTGGCCGATCGGCCGGTCGAACACGCGCCGCTCCTTGGCGTAAGCGGCCGCCTTCTCCACGAACCAATGGCCGTCGCCGATGCATTCGGCAGCGATCAGGATGCGCTCGGCATTCATGCCGTCGAGAATGTAACGAAAGCCCCGCCCCTCTTCACCGATCAGGTTCTCGGCCGGGACTTCCAGGTTGTCGAAAAAGAGCTCGTTGGTCTGATGGTTCACCATGTTGCGGATCGGCTTCACGGTGAGCCCCTTGCCGACCGACTCGCGCAGATCCACCAGGAACACCGACAGCCCGTCGGACTTGCGCGTCACCTGCTCGAGCGGCGTGGTGCGCGCGAGCAGCAGCATCAGGTCGGAGAACAGCACACGCGAAATCCACACCTTCTGCCCGTTCACCACGTAGCGATCGCCGCGCTTGACCGCCGTGGTCTTGAGCTTGGTGGTATCGGTTCCGGCACCCGGTTCGGTGACGCCGAACGATTGCAGCCGCAGCTCTCCGCTCGCAATCTTCGGCAGATACGCCTGCTTCTGCTGCGCCGAGCCGTGTCGAAGCAGCGTCCCCATCGTGTACATCTGCGCGTGGCAGACGCCCGAGTTGCCGCCGCTGTGGTTGATCTCCTCCAGAATCACCGAGGCTTCGGCGATGCCCAGCCCCGAGCCGCCGTATTCTTCGGGAACGAGCGCGGCAAGCCACCCTGCTTCGGTCAGCGCTTTTACGAATTCCTCGGGATAGGCGCGGATTTCGTCGATGCCGCGCCAGTACTCGCCGCTGAACTGACTGCACAAGGCGCGCACGGCTTCGCGCAACTCGGAATAGGGCTTGGGGTTCGCGATCTCGGACATGAGTAGCACACAACGAAGGAATGAAGTGCGGGCACGCGCCTTGACGCTGCCGCCTTGACTCTGCCGCCTTGACTCTGCACTCAAGGCTCGCGCCTTGACTCTGCACAGTGCGCGCCACTAATCTTGCGGCCCCTGGATTCTACGGCGTTTCACCCGTTCAGGCACCCATGAAGATCGCAGACTACCTGCTGCAAACGCTCGAATGCTGCGGCGTCGATACCGTGTTCGGCAATCCGGGCACCACCGAGATTCCGTTGCTGCGCAGCTTCGAGCGACGCGGCCGCGGCCGCTACGTGGTCGCATTGAGCGAAGTGGCCGCAGTGCCGATGGCGGACGGCTTCGCGCGCGCGCGCCGCGGCCTCGGGGTCGTCAACCTGCATGTCGCGCCCGGGCTCGGCAACGGCATGGGCGCGCTCTACACGGCCGGGATCGCGCGCACGCCGTTGCTGGTGCTGGTCGGCGGACAGGATCGGCGCCTGCTGCACACCGCGCCCATTCTGTACGGCCCGCTGGAGCGCATGGCCGGAGCCGTGTGCAAGACGGTGCTGCGGCTCGATTCCGAGCACGATGCGGCCGCGAACGTGCGCAACGCGATTCGCGCGGTGCTCACCCCGCCGTTCGGGCCGGTCGCCCTGGTATGTCCGCCCGATCTCCTCGAGCACGAGATCGATGCGATTGCGGGTGCGGTCGAGCCCGCGCGCTTGGGCGCTCTCACTGCCGCTTGTGCGGACGATCTCGCGCAGCGCCTGTGCCGAGCGCGCAATCCGGCCTTCGTCGCCGCCGAGGAGGTGCACTGGCACGATGCGGCCGGTGTGTTGCGCGAACTGGCCGAGCAGCTGAACGCGCCCGTGTACGTCGCGCCCTATACCGGTCTCCTGCCGGTCGATGCCGCGTCGACCGCGTTCGCCGGCTATCTGTCGCCGAGCTTCGGCAGCATCGGCGCCCGTCTTGTCGACCATGACCTCCTCGTCTTCGCCGGCGGGCGGACACTGCGCACCACACTTTACAGCCCGCTCGATCTGCCCCAGGACAAGATCTGGTTGGGCGACGATCCCATGCTGCTTGCGCCGGCGGGCGAATACGCAGCCGCGCATCTGGTGGATCTGCGGGCAGCGTTCGCTCGAATCGGTGCAGCCGTCGCCGCACGCCTGCCGGCGGAGCCCCGCGCCCGCCGCCGGCACCGGCCCGAGCTCATGCTGCCGTCCGCAACTGCCGGCGTATTCCACCCCACCGTAGCCGTGCATGCGCTCGCGCAAGCATTTCCCGACGCGATCGTGTTCGACGAAGCCGGCCTGTCGACCTCGGATGTGCGCCAGTCGCTCACGTGCAATGCCGGTGATTACTTCACCAACGGCTCCGGCGGCATCGGCTGGGGCCTCGCGGCCGCTGTCGGCGGCGCCATCGCGCGAAACGACCGGCAAGTGGTGGCAATCATCGGCGACGGCTCGGCACTGTATGCCGCGGAAGCGTTGTGGAGCGCGGCGCACCAGGGCACTCGCCTGCTGCTGGCCGTGTTGTCGAATCGGCGCTATGCCACACTCAATGCAGCGGCAACCAAGCTCACCGGAGCCGCGATGGCGGCGTTCACGCTGGAGCCGCCAGTGCTCGATTTCTCCGGCCTGGCCGCGTTGTACGGTTGGGAGTTCGTTCGCGCTCGCAGCCAGGACGAGCTCGATACGACGCTGCGTCGCTTCGACGGACGCGTACGGCACAACACAGT
>JBOIEI010000879.1:0-5829 GCA_050741055.1 Burkholderiales bacterium
TGCCGGAAGTCTACCGTACTAGTCGTTCGAGTTTTTGGACAGCACGCGGACGACGGTATCGGTGAGAGGCATCGTACATCGTCCCTCGTCTCGTCGTTGATGAGAGGAGATGTACGTTTTCCAGTGAGTCGGCTCCAGCAGGAAACCGATCCGCCCTGTGCCCCGATTTCGATGTACTAAAAAATGTACTAAAAAATCGTGGCTGGCGGTGGTTTCCAGTGGAACTCACTGGATGAGAAGAGAGGCCCAAGTCCTCTCTTCTCAATGACTTGCAGACTTCATTGGAAGTCTGCAGATCAAAACTTGGAGCGGGAAACGAGGCTCGAACTCGCGACCTCAACCTTGGCAAGGTTGCGCTCTACCAACTGAGCTATTCCCGCCCGCAGGGAGAGGATTATAGGAAGCCGGCCCCGGGACGGTCAAGGCAAGCGACATTTTGCTCGAGGAACCACCCCGTCCGCGACATTGTCACGTCCCGCACCTCCTTGCCAGGGGGAACGTTCAGATTTCACCCCATCTTCATATAAGGCAGGATGTCCCGAGGCGCCGGGGCGGCGAGGCGTGCCTCACTCGCTCAAATGCGGCATCGCGAGCTTCAGGTAGTACATCATCGACACCACGGTCAGCACCGCGGCGATCATCATCAGCATGTTGCCGATGAACACCATGTCCAGCGGGCCGATAGGGTGTTCGTACAGCAGCATGGGAATCGCCACCATCTGCGCTACTGTCTTCACCTTGCCGATGAACGATACAGCTACGCTGCGACTGCGGCCGATCTTCGCCATCCATTCGCGCAGAGCCGAGATGGTGATCTCGCGACCGATGATGATGAAGGCGTAAACCGCCTGAGTGCGATCGAGATCCACCAGGACCACCAGCGCCGCCGCGACCATGAGCTTGTCGGCGACTGGATCGAGGAATGCGCCGAAGGCCGACATCTGATCGAGTGTCCTGGCAAGGTAACCGTCGAGCCAGTCGGTCAGAGCTGCCACGATGAACAGCGCCGTCGCCGTGACGTTGCGCGCAAACGGCGTCATCCACGACTCGGGGAAATACAGGATACCCACGAACAGCGGGATCATGATGATCCGCGCCCACGTCAGCACGTTCGGTACGTTGAGCGGCATCTCATGAATCCAGAAAGTGCCCGCCAGGCCGCTTTCCGCAGTGCGCGCGCTGCAGGCGAGGGAACGAACTGCGAGCCATTTGTCGCCAGCTCGCTAATGCAGCTGCTGGTAGATTCGCTGGGCGAGCGTCCGGCTCACGCCCTCGACCTGCGCTAGATCGTCGACGCTGGCCGCAAGGAGGCCCTTGAGGCCGCCGAAGCGCGTGAGCAGGCGCTGGCGGCGCTTGGCGCCGATGCCCTCGACCGCGTCCAGCACCGAGCCGGTGCGGGCCTTGCCCCGACGGGCGCGGTGGCCCTGGATCGCAAATCGATGCGCTTCGTCGCGGATCTGCTGGATGAGATGCAGCCCCGGATGATTGGGCGCGAGCTCCAGCGGATGTTCCCGACCCGGAAGCCAGAGCGTCTCCAGCCCCGGCTTGCGTTCTTCACCTTTCGCCACACCCATGAGCTGCACCTCGCTCAGACCCAGCTCGGAGAATACCTCACAAGCCACGCCGAGCTGACCCTTTCCCCCGTCGATCAAAACCAGGTCGGGCAGGCGCGCCTCGCCCGCGACCAGGCGCCGGTAGCGCCGCTGCAACACCTCGCGCATAGCCGCATAGTCGTCCCCCGCATCGGCGGTGGCGATGTTGAAGCGCCGGTATTCGCTGTTGCGCATCTGCCCCGCCTCATACACCACGCAGGAAGCGACCGTGGCCTCGCCCATCGTGTGGCTGATGTCGAAACACTCGACGCGCGCGATATGCTCTACTTCGAGCGCCGATTGCAGCGCACGCAAGCGCACTTCCTGCGTGGCCTGCAGAGCGAGCTTCTGCTCGGCGGCGAGGCGCGCATTCTGCTCGGCCATCTCGACCCAGACGCGCCGCTCGCTGCGCACGCTGTGGGTGATCTCCACGCGCCGGCGAGCCTGGGACGACAGCAGCTCGGCCAGCGGCGTCGCGTCGAGCGGCTGATTCACGACGATTCTTGCCGGAACCGGCCGCTCCAGATAGTGCTGGGTAAGAAAAGGCTCCAGCGCACCGACCAGATCCTCGGGGTCGGCGTTTTGCGGGAAGAAGCTCTTGTCGCCGATGTGGCGGCCGCCGCGGATCATCACGAGATTGACCACCAGCATCCCGCAAGCGCTCACGCAGGCGATGACGTCGGTATCCACACCCTCGCCCTCGCCCCGGTCCACGAACTGCTTTTCGCGCACCTTGCGCAAGGTCTGGATCTGATCTCGCAGGAGTGCCGCCTGTTCGTATTCGGTCCGTTCGGCGCACCGCTCCATGCGCTCGGTGAGATTGCGCAGGACCTCGTCCTCCTTGCCTTCGAGAAACAGTACTGCGTCGGCCACGTCGCGCGCGTATGCCGTCTTGTCGATAAGCCCGACACAGGGCGCGGTGCAGCGACGGATCTGATGCAGCAGGCAGGGACGCGAGCGGTTGTTGAAGACGGCGTCCTGGCAGGTGCGCAAGCGAAACACGCGCTGCAGAAGCTGGATGCTATCGCGCACCGCCCAGGCGTTCGGAAACGGTCCGAAGTAGCGATGCTGGCGCTCGAGCGCACCGCGATGGAATGCAAGCCGCGGAAAGTCGTGGCCGGTGAGCATCATGAACGGATACGACTTGTCGTCGCGGTACAGGATGTTGTAGCGCGGCGAAAGCGACTTGATGAGGTTGTTTTCCAGCAGCAGCGCTTCGGCCTCCGAGCGCGTCACGGTCGTTTCCACCGAGCCGACCTGAGCGACCATCACCGCGATGCGCGGCGAATGCACCGCGCCCGGGCGGAAATACGACCACACCCGCTTGCGCAAGTCGAGCGCCTTGCCGACGTAGAGTACCTCGCCGGCGGCATTGAGCATGCGATACACGCCGGGGCGGTGCGGGAGCGTAGCGAGCGTTTCGGCGGGATCGAACACGGCGCCGGGGAGGCGTGATCAGGAAGCTTCGAGATGGGCGGCGATGGCAGCAAAAACCGCCTCGAACATCGCGGCGCTGAGGCGATTGGTCTGCGTATTATAGCGGCTGCAATGGTAGCTATCGAACAGCAGACGGTCGTTCGGCAGGCGGTGCACAACGCCGTGCGCGAACGGGTACTCGGCCGCACGCAGCTGGAAAGCGAGCAGGATGGCGCGGTGCGCGATCGTCCCCAGCGCCAGGATCGCACTGCCCGCAGCCAGCTCGCTCAGCTCCGCGGCGAGGTAACGGTTGCAGCCGCGCACTTCGGACGTTTCCGGCTTGTTCTGCGGCGGAAGGCATTTGACCGCGTTGGTGATGCGGCAGCCGCGCAACTCCAGACCGTCGTCGCGCGCCGTCGAACATGTGGCCGATGCGAAGCCGAACCGGTGCAGTGTGCGATACAAGAGGACCCCCGCGTAGTCTCCGGTGAACGGGCGCCCGGTGCGATTGGCGCCATGCAGGCCGGGAGCGAGGCCGACGATCAGCAGGCGTGCATGCGGATCGCCGAAGGGCGCGACCGGAGCCGCGTGATAGTCGGGATGCTCGTGCCGCACCGTGTGCAGAAACGCGGCCAGCCGAGGGCAATCGCGGCAGTCCGGGTTGAAGCACCGGTAGCTCGGCCGCACTGCGCTCATCTATAATCCGCCCTTTTTCCGCAACGGGGTCCGATCATGGCGAAAGTATTGGCAACCGAGATCCGTGTCGGCAACCTCATCGAATGGGAAAAGCGGATCTGGCGGGTGCTGAAATCCTATCACGTGCATGTCGGCGGCCGCGGCGGCGCATTCATGCAGGTCGAGATGAAAGACATCGAGGCCGGCACCAAGACCAACCAGCGCATCCGGACCGACGAGAAAGTCGAGCGCGCCTTCGTCGAACCGCGCGAGATGACGTATCTCTATGCCGACGGCACGAGCTTCATCTTCATGGACAAGGCGACCTACGAGCAGCTCACCCTGGACGCGGACTTCCTCGAAGGCCAATCCGGTTATCTGCTGCCCAACACCGACATCCAGGTGAACTTCCACAACGAGCGCCCGATCGGCGTGCAGCTGCCGGGAAGCGTAGTGCTGACGGTGGTGGAAACCGAGCCCACTCTGAAGGGTGCGACCGCGACCGGATCGTTCAAGCCGGCCAAGACCGACACCGGCCTCACGGTCCTGGTCCCTCAATTCATCTCCGAAGGCGAGAAGATCAAGGTCAACACCGACACCGGCGAGTACATGGAGCGGGCTTGAGCGTCCGCTTTCTGTCTTAGCGCTCTTCTTCCCGCTGGCCGCCGCTGCGACGCCGTTCCCGCATCGCCTGCAATGGAATGACCTCGGCGCTGGTGCGCACAGCGACTTCCTCCGACAAACCGCTGGTCACGGCATTCAATTGCTTGCGCAGGCGATAGAAGCCGGCCCACATGAGCGAGTTCAGCCGCACGCACGAGCCGAGCGGCGAATCCGAGCGCTGGCGCTCCATGTCGAGGCGAAACTGCAAGCCTTCCAGCCGCTGCCGATGTTCCGACGGTGCCGCAGCGATCGTCGCGCGCAGCGTGGCTTCTCGCTGGCGCTCGAACTCGGCCGGGTTCTCCTGCGCAAGCTTGGTCCATTTGTCGAAATCGAAATCCATGCATTATTCCCGCAATGTTCGGGCTCTCGGCCACGGACGTTGCCGCATGTGAGCAATATCCGAGCCTGTCGGCTTTACGTGGCAATGCTCGACAAGAGCGTCCGTGCGTCGCGCACGCGGATAGCGCCTGCGACAACCGAAGCCGGGGTGCCGAACATCGCGTGCAGCCGCGTGCGGCTTTGCGCCGGCATATCGTAGCGCAGGCAGGACAGCACGACATCGGCATCGTCCGGCGTGCACGCAAGCACCAGGTCGCAGCCGGCCGCGAATGCCGCTTGCGCGCGCTCTTCCAGCGAACCGGCACAGGCGGCGCCCGCCATGCCGAGATCGTCGCTGACGACCGCGCCGTCGTAGCCGAGATCGCGGCGCAAGATGGTCCGGATCCAGCGCTGGGAGAAGCCGGCCGGCTGCGCGTCGACTTGCGGATAAAGCACGTGCGCCGCCATGACAGCGGCAAGGCGGGACCTGAGCGCGCGAAAGGGTTCGAGATCGCGGGCGCGGATCGTTTCCAGGCCGCGTTCGTCGACCGGAAGCTCGAGATGTGAGTCGGCGGCGATGTAACCGTGTCCCGGAAAGTGCTTGCCGACGCCCGCCATACCACCTTCCTGCAGTCCGTCGAGCAAGCATGCGGCCAGCTCGCTCACCACTTCGGGCGTGGGGTGCAAGGCGCGATCGCCGATGATGCTGCTCACCCCGTAGTCGAGATCGAGCACCGGCGTGAACGAAAGATCCACGCCGCACGCCGCAAGCTCCGAGGCGATCACTACGCCAACGGCATGCGCCGCGGCTCTGGCGCGGCTCGCGCCCCTCTGCCAGAGCGCGCCGATACTGCGCATCGGTGGCAAGCGCGTGAAGCCGTCGCGGAAACGCTGCACCCGCCCGCCTTCGTGATCGACGGAGATCAGCAGCCGCGGCTCGCGCAAGCCATGGATGGCGGCGCACAGTGCCGTGAGCTGCGCGGCATCGGCATAGTTGCGGGCAAACAGGGTTACTCCGCCCACGAGGGGATGGACCAGCCTCTCGCGATCGGCAGTCGAGAGCTCGATGCCTGCCACCGCGGCCAGCACCGGGCCGAGCGGCATCGGCCTCGCGTTCATGCGCGCTCCACCACGACCACGGCGCACACCACGATGCGCTCATCGC
>JBOIEI010000880.1:0-1991 GCA_050741055.1 Burkholderiales bacterium
TGTGTATAAGAGACAGCGCGCAGGCTTTTCGCCGTGCCGCCGGTGGAGATCAGCTCGGCGCCGTAGCGGGTGAGCGAGCGCGCCAGCTCGATGAGCCCGGTCTTGTCCGAAACGCTCAGGAGCGCGCGCTTGACGGTGGTCATCGCTTTCGGCCTGGTGAAATATCCGGGCTAACCCTTGATGCCGTGCGACTTCATCTTTTTTCGCAGCGTGTTGCGGTTGATGCCCAGCATTTGCGCAGCATGCGTCTGGTTGCCGTCCACGCGCGTGAGCACCGCCTCGATCAAGGGTCGCTCGACGCAGCTGATCACCATCTCGTACACCCCGCAGGGCTGTTCGCCATCCAGATCGCGAAAATAGCCGTCGATTGCCCGGCGCACCGAGCGCACCAGCTCCGTATCAGTCTTCATGCCGCAAGCTCCTCTCTTGCGTCGTGCGCATAGAAGCAGGCCTCGCGCTCGAGCCCATCGAAATATGCATCGAGGCGATCGAGCTGCGCGCGTGCGCTCTCCAGCTTGTTGAAGGTGTGGCGGAACGCGGTGCCACCGGCAAGGCTCCCCGTGTACCAGGATACATGCTTGCGCGCGACGCGCAGACCGGAGAATTCCCCGTAGAACGCGTGCAATTCGGCCACATGCGCGCGCAGCACCGCGCGGAACTCGTGCAGCGAAGGGGGAGCCGCTCGAGCGCCGTGCTCGAGGTAATGCGCAATCTCGCGAAAAATCCACGGGCGGCCTTGGGCCGCGCGCCCGATCATGACCCCGTCGGCACCGGTCTTCTCCAGCACCCAAGCCGCTTTTTCCGGCGAGTCGATGTCGCCGTTGGCGATCACGGGGATGCCAATGCGGGCCTTCACTTCGGCGATGGTGTCGTACTCCGCCGCGCCGAGAAAAGCGTCGGCACGCGTACGGCCGTGAATGGCGATGGCGCGGATACCCGCTTGCTCGGCCGCGCGCGCCACGCGTACGGCGTTACGGTTGGTGCGGTCCCAGCCGGTTCGGATTTTCAGCGTCACCGGAACCGGTACGGCAGCCACGACCGACTCGAGAATGCGTCCGACCAGCGCTTCGTCGCGCAGCAACGCCGACCCGGCCGCGACATTGCACACCTTCTTCGCCGGGCAGCCCATGTTGATGTCGATGATCTGCGCACCGCCGTCGACGTTGAAGCGGGCCGCGTCCGCGAGCATCGCGGGCTCGCCACCCGCGATCTGCACGGCGATGGGTTCGACTTCGCCCTCGTGATCCACGCGCCGCTGCGTCTTGATGCTCAGCCGCAGCTGCGGATTGGAGGCGATCATCTCGGACACCGCGAGCCCCGCGCCGAAGCGCTTACACAGCTTTCGAAATGCTCGATCGGTGACGCCGGCCATCGGCGCGACGCATAGCGCGTTGGGCAGGGAATAAGGTCCGATCTGCACTGTGCAAGCGCCTGGGAATACCGGTGTGAGAACGCACGGAAAGGGCGCTCATTCTAATCGCATTCGGCGCACGGAAAAAGCGAGCCAGTGCTCAAGCCAGTGTTCAAGCGCGACTGCCGAAGATCATGCGTCGCATCAAGAAACGCTTCGCCGGCCCTGATGCGTCGAGCAAAAACAATCCGGCGCTGCGCGCGACGCCAAGCACGGGATCGTCGTTCGAGAACATGCGCACGAGAAAGTCCGTGAAGAGCGTGCCGCCGGTGCGATCGAGCCTGCGGTTGGCACGATAGCGCTCCAGGCCCTGCAGCAGATCCTGTCCGCGACGGCGCGCTTCGGCAAGCGCGCGCGCGAGCTCGAATGCATCGCGCAAGCCCAGATTGAAGCCCTGACCGGCGACGGGATGCAGCGTCTGCGCGGCATTGCCGATGAGCACGTGGCGGCTGCCTGCGATGCGATGCGCAAAACGCAGCTGCAACGGGAAGCAGGCACGCGGGCCCGCGAGCCGCGCTTCGCCGAGCCGCTCGCCGTAGCCCTGCACGAGCGCGTGCACGAATGCTCGATCGCTCATCGC
>JBOIEI010000881.1:0-1565 GCA_050741055.1 Burkholderiales bacterium
GCTGTATGGCCGTGGTTTCGCTGTGCTGCGCGGCTTTCCGGTCGAGGCCGCGACGCCACGCCAACGCGGCATCGGTTTCTTCGGCATCGGGGCGCATCTGGGCGAAGCCGTATCGCAGAACGCCAAGGGCCACGCGCTGGGCCACGTGGCCGACCTGGGATTCGATTACAGCCAGCCAACCGCGCGCGGCTACCAGACCAACGTGCGCCTGCCCTATCACACCGACGGCTCGGATCTGGTCGGGCTGCTGTGCGTGCGTGGGGCCAAGTCGGGCGGGCTGAGCAGCCTGGTCAGCTCGGTCACCGTCTACAACGAGATGCTCGCGCAGCGCCCGGACCTGGTGCGGGTCCTGATGGGCCCGAACTACCGCGATCGGCGCGGCGAGGTGCCGCCTGGCAAAGGCCCATGGTACGTGCTGCCGGTGTTCAATCCGCACGCCGGACGCATGATCTCGTCCTACGTGCGCAGCGCCATCCGCAAGGCGCAGCGTTTTCCCGAAGTGCCGCGCATTTCTCCGCAGCTGGAGGAAGCCATGAACTTCCTGGATTCGCTGGCGGAGAGCCCCGATCTGCATCTCGACATGGAATTGCAGCCGGGCGATATCCAGTTCGTCTGCAACCACTACATTTTTCATTCGCGCACGACCTTCGAAGACTATCCCGAGCCCGAACGCCGGCGCCATCTGCTGCGGCTGTGGCTGGCGAGCGAGGGCGGCCCCGAGCTGCCGAAGGTGTACGACAACTACACCGGTCTGGATGCACGCGGCAGACCGATGGGCTTGCTGCTCGATGGCGTCCGTCTGAATGCGCCGCTCGATCTGGAAGACGGCGGGCCAGGCGATTCCGCGCAACGTCTTACTGCCGGCGCGTCTTAACGGGAGGGCCCGATTTTCCGGCTATGCCGCCTTAGGAAATTGTGCGCGTCGCTCGGGGACCTTCCGGAACGAGACTCCGCCTGGCCCCCCGCATCCGCGGGGGTGACGCTCGGATATCCCGGGAACGCCGAGCGGATTACACTGCCTGTGTAGGGACCACTCGGAGGAGCAAGACCATGGCTGAACCTGTCACCCTGCCCAATCCCGTCAAGGAATGCTTCAAGGCCGGCCGGCCGGCGCTCGGTATGCTGGCGCGCCTGGGCCGCTCGGGCGACATCGCGCGTCTGGCGAAGACGACCGGTCACGACTTCGTCATGATCGACATGCAGCACGCGATCTTCAACCTCGAGACCGTGGCGCACATCGCCTCGACGGCGCTCGGGTGCGGCATTGCGCCGATCGCACGCGTGCGCAGCTGCGACGATCAGGACACGGCCGTGCTGCTCGACAACGGCATCATGGGCATCGTATTTCCGGACGTGAACACTGCAGCGGAAGCCAAGCGCGCGGTCGACCGGTCGAAGTATCCGCCGGTGGGCCGGCGCTCGGTCGCCGGCGCAGTTCCCATGTTCGATTTCCGCGCGGTCCCCGCTCCCGAGGCCGTGCGCGCGCTCGACGACAACACCCTGGTCGTGTGCATGAGCGAGACGCCGGAGGGGCTCGCGTACGGGGAACAGATCGCGGCGGTGCC
>JBOIEI010000882.1:0-5307 GCA_050741055.1 Burkholderiales bacterium
CGAGCGTGAACACCTCGGCCAGCGCCGTCTGGATCGCGTAGCCCGCCATGTTGTGCACCAGCTTCGCCACCGAGCCGGCGCCGATCGAGCCGATGTAGATCACCTGGTCGCCGATCGCATCGAGCACGTGCTTGTAGCGATCGAACACCTGGCGCTCGCCACCGACCAGCAGCGCCAGCTTGCCGCTCTTCGCCCCGCTCGGCCCGCCGCTCACCGGGGCATCGAGCACGGGAATGCCGTTGTCCTTGAAGCGGGCGTGCAGGCGGCGCACCACCGTCGGCGAATTGGTCGACAGATCGAACCAGGGACAATCCTTGCGCAGGTTCGCCAGCAACACTTCGCCCACGGCTTCTGCCTCACGCGGACCCGGTAACGAAGTGAGCACGACGTCGACTTCGCGCGCGAGCGAGGCGACATCGTCCGACCAGCGTGCGCCGGCTTCGACGTGCGGCAGGCTCGCTTCCCGGCGCAAGTCGTGCACGATCATTTCGAATCCGCCTTTGGTCCGGGCGTTGAGCGCCATCGGGCCGCCCATCGTTCCCAATCCGATGAATCCGACTTTCATTGCCCTCTCTCCTGGTGGCCGTTGTGCAGTGATGCGATCATAACCGCTTACCGATCGTGCGAGCCCATGCTGCCCCCGATTGCCTTCGAGCTTGTCGGCCTGATCGCGCTAGCCGCGCTGGTATGGCTCGTCTGGGACAGCCTGCGGGCGCGCGAGGCAGCCGTAGCCGCGAGCTTGAGCGCGTGCAGCGCGCAGCAGTGGCAGTTCCTGGACGACACCGTGGCAATCGAGTCGGTGCGTCCGGCCCGCGATCGGCACGGCACGCTCAGGCTGCGGCGGGTCTACGGCTTCGAATACAGCGATACCGGAAACAGTCGCCGCAAGGGCACGGTCGTGATGCTCGGCGCCGAGGTCGTCCTGGTGCACATCGGAGCGCACTCGACGCTATTCCAACCCGGATCGGAATCGCCTTGAGCGAGCGTGTGTGTCAGCCGCCAGCCGCGCGCGGCGCGCGCGGGGAGAACGCGACTGCGCCGTTTCGCGTCGATTCGCCGAGTGCGCGTTCGAAGCGCGCGATGTCGAACGGCTTCACCAGGAAGGCATCGAAGCCGGCCGCCGTGGCGCGCGTGCGGTCCTCGTCGCGGCCATAGCCGGTGAGCGCCACCAGTAGCACGGCGCTTCCGCCCCGCGCAGCCCGCACCCGCCGAGCCACTTCGTACCCGTCGCACCCTGGCAGACCGATGTCGACCAGCGCCACGTCATAGCGCCCGCCGAGGATCGTCTCGACCCCGCGTACACCATCTTCGACGCTGACCACACGGTGACCGTGCGTGCGCAACAAATCGACCACGACCTCGCGATTGTCGGCATTGTCCTCGACCACGACGACATCGAGCAGCGGCAGCTCGGGCGGCATCGCGTCGAGGCTCTGTGCCCGCGGCTGCGCCTGCAGCAAAGGCAGCCGCACGCTGAAGCTCGCGCCTCGGTCGGCGCCCTCGCTGGCCGCTTCCACCGTGCCGCCGTGCAGCTCCACCAGGCGCCGCACCACCGTCAGCCCCAGCCCCAGACCGCCTTGCGAGCGGTCCAGGGTGCGACTGCCTTGCGAGAACAGCTCGAAGACATGCGGCAGAAGATCGCGGCTGATGCCGGAGCCGGAATCGGCCACCATCAGCACCGCTGTAGCGTCCTCGGTCGCCACCGATAGCTCGATGCGCCCGCCGCTGGGGGTGTACTTGCAGGCATTGTCCAGCAGGTTCGATACGACCTGCTCGAGCCGTGTTTCGTCGCCGTAGACGCGCGCGGCGGCGAGCCGGGTCTCGACTTGCAGCGCACTGCAACGGCCTGCGGAGTTGAACGCATCGAGCACGTGTCGGGCCACGTCGGCGAGATCGAGCGGCTCGCTCTTCAGCTGCGTCTTACCCGACGTAAGCCGGGCGACGTCGAGCAGTTCGTCGATGATGGTGGTCAGGTGCCCGATCTGGCGTTTCACCACCTCGCGCGCACGCATGGCCATCTCGGGCGTCGCGTTCGGCATCTCGAGTATGGTGACGGCGGTCTTGATCGCGCTCAGCGGATTGCGCAGCTCGTGGCCGAGCATGGCGAGCAGATCGTCCTTCGCCTGGCTGGCGCGCTCGGCCGCGGCGCGCGACTTCGCCTCCAGGGCGAGCGCTTCGTTGAGCGACGCTTCGCGTGCGGCCAACTGCTCGTGGCCGGCGACCAGCGCGAGGCGTATTGTCTCGGCCTCGTCGATCGGCAGCTTCGCCTGCGGCAGGCTCGCCTGGCCGCTCGCCATCGACTCGACCGCATTGGCGAGCACGGACAGCGCTCCGGTAATGCGCCCGCCAAGCACGAGCGCGGCAATGGACGCAAACCCTGCAGCCGCCAGAACCCCCAGAACGATGGCCAGCGTCGGCCGGCTGAGCGCGGCTTCGACGTCCTGCTGCGGCACGCCGGTGCCGACCACCCAGGACGAGACGCGCGAGCGGCTGAACGCGCTGTAGAAGCGCTGCCCGTCGACTCCGACGTTGGCGAACGCGCCCTCGGTGCGCCCGACGGTCCGATCCCAGAACGCGGAGGTCGAGCGTTGCCCGGCCCAGCGCTGGTTGTCGAGGGTGCGCGCGATGATGATCGCATTGCGGTCGTTCAAGGTGAGCGTGGCCCGTTCGTGGATAGGATAGCGGCGAAAGAAATCCAGCCAGACCGTATCCTCGATGCCGATGAACAAGATGTCGGGCCCGCTGGCGCGCACCACCGGCACGGCGACATAGGTGACATGGACGCCGCCGCCGCTGTTCACCAGGTTCGAGATGTACGAGGTGCCCGTCTTGACGAGCTCGGCGATCGGCTGCGGCTCGGGCTTCCAGCCGGCGAGCGCCGCACGCCGGTCCAGCCGGTAGCGCACGGAACCGTCCGCAGCGGCGAGGCCGATGCTTCCCCAGGAAGGGTTGTTGCGCAACATGCGTTGGAACGTCGCCGTCATGTCCTCGCTCGGCGCGGGCTCATCCAGCACCGACGATTCGCTCAGCGTGCGCAACTGCCGCAGCATCGCCTCGAGCTCGGTATCGAGCGCGAGCCGCAGCGCGCTCACTCGCTCCTGGATCCGCTGCCGGTAGGCGTCGCGCTGGATATCCCACAGCCCGACGCTGGCCAACGCCGCCAGCAGCGCGACCGGCGCCAGCACGGCGAGGACCAGAATCACGAGCTGCTTGCGGATGCGCATGAGGTAGGTGATCCGCTCGCAAGAACGGCGGCAGGGCGATTCTAGCGGGCAACCATGCCTTTCGGGGGATGCGGCGCAGGCATGGATGCCGGCCGGTTGACCGGGCCGATCGCGGCGCGGTCATGTTCGCGCCTCTACGCTCGCCCGCACGAAGACGCTGCCAGGCTTCACGCCGGCAACATGCGCCGCTGTAATATGCCACCATGGCTGCACGGCGTCCTCGTCCGCTCCGCTCCGGCGGCGCAACGCGCCGGGCGGTCCCCGCTCACCTCGGGCAGGAGCCTGAGAATCGCCATGGGATCGTCATGACATCGATTGCCCGCCTTCTGCTCGCTATCGTTCTCGCCTCGTTCGCCACCGCGCCGCAGGCGCAGCCCTTCAAGACGCCGCAGGCGCAGCCCTCCAAGCGTCCCGTGCGCGTGCTGGTCGGGGCCGCTCCCGGCGGACCATCCGACGTCCAGATTCGGCTGCTGCTGCCGGTGATGAGCGAGGCGCTCGGCCAGGTGCTGATCGTCGACAATCGCGCCAGCGCCAATGGCGTGGTCGCCAGCGAGATCGCGTCCAGGGCCGCACCCGACGGCCACACCCTGCTGGTCGGCAACAGCGGCACTCACGGCGTCAATGCGACCCTCTACACCAAGCTCGGTTACGATCCGATTCGCGACTTCGTGCCGATCAGCCAATTCTCCACCACGGGGTTGGTGGTGGCCGGACATCCGCGGCTGCCCGGCAAGGCGATCCAGGACTTCGCGGCGCACGCCAAAGCCCATCCGGGCAAGCTCAATGCCGGCATTGCAGGAGCGACCGGTGAGCTCGCGGGCGATTCGCTCTGGGCGCAGCTCGGCATCAAGCTCGTCAACGTGCGCTACAAAGGCAGTGCGCCCACGACCCAGGCGTTGATCGCGGGCGAGATCGACGTCTCCATGCTCACCCCGCTCGCCGCGCGACCGCACGTGCATGCCGGGCGGCTGAAGGCGTTCGGGATCACGAGCGCCGACCGCTCGCCGGTGCTACCCGAGCTGCCGACGATGCTCGAGCAAGGCGTGACTGGCTACGAGTTTCCGTTCTGGAACGGCCTGTTCGCTCCGGCCAACACACCGGAAGAGCGCATCGATGCGGTCTACAAGAGTGTGCTGCAGGCGCTGCAAACGCCCGAGATCCGCGCGCGCTACGCCGAGCTCGGCTTGACGCCGGTCGGCAATAGCCCGCAGGCGTTCGCGCAGGTGGTGAAGCATGACGTGGCGAAGTTCCGCAAGCTCATCCTGGAGCTTGGGATACCGCGGCTGTGAGCGGGCTACGACGGCCTCACCCCGTTCTTCTGCTCCAGCGCCTTGATCAGTCCGTCGATGCCCGAGCGCGCAATCTCGTCCGAGAAGCTGCCGCGATAGGTTTGCACCAGGCTGACGTTTTCGACCACCACGTCGTACACCTTCCAGCCATCGCCTTTTTTCGCCAGACGGTAGTCGACCGGGACGGACGGCTTGCCGCCGCGGTGAACGATTGTCTTCACCGTCACGTCCTCGCCGCTGCCCTGCGCCGGCTTCACGTCCACCTTGTCGGCCGGCGTGACGCCGTTGCTGATTGCCTGTGAATAGGTATTCACGAGCAGGGTGCGAAATCCTTCCTCCAGCGACTTGCGTTGCTCGGGGCTTGCCTCCTTCCATTTTCGTCCCACCGCGAACTGCGTCATGCGGGCGAAATCGAAGTGCGGCAACACTTTCTGCTCGGCAGCCGCAACGAGCGTCTTCGGATCCTTGTTCTGCCGCATGACGGCGAGCACCTCGTCGACCGTCGACTTGACCAAGGCATCCGGCGACGACGACTGTGCAGACGCCAAGGTGCTGGCGACGAAGAGCAAACCAAGCAATGCCCGCAAGTACGTTTTCATATCTCGAAACTCCACGAAGTTCTTACCGAGCGCAAGCAAGCAATGCACGTGCCTCGCTGATTCACCCTCTCCACCTTGCTTTGACCTGCCGGATCCGCAGCCGTACGGTCGCCGCGCGGCGACGCCGGCCGCAAGCTCTGGAAGTGTGCAAAAATGGTCGAGGCTAGGGAGCTTTCGCATGAACGACCATACGGC
>JBOIEI010000883.1:0-3220 GCA_050741055.1 Burkholderiales bacterium
GTGCCGCCGACCACGAACAATGGCATGGCGAGCGCGAGCTTCAGCCGCGCACGCACCGCCTCCACCCGCTCGAGCCCCAGGTCGATCGGCCGCGGATGCAGCCGCTCCAGCCGATCGAGCCATTGCGCGAGCGAATCCATCCGAGCTCAAATCCACGCGCGCGTGGCGAGCCGTCTCATTGCGCCACGGGCACCGGCCGATGGGTGAGAAGAGCGAGCGTGCGCGCAAGCGTCGTTCGCAGCTCGCGCCGGTCGACGATCATGTCGATCGCGCCGTGCTCGAGCAGGAACTCGGCGCGCTGAAAGCCTTCGGGCAAGGTCTCGCGCACGGTCTGCTCGATGACACGCGGACCGGCGAACCCGATCAGCGCGCGCGGCTCGGCGATCACCACGTCGCCGATCATCGCGAAGCTCGCCGATACCCCGCCCATGGTCGGATCGGTCAGCACCGAGACGAACGGCTGCCCGACTGCCGCCAGGCGCGTGAGCGCGGTGCAGGTCTTGGCCATCTGCATGAGCGAGAACAGACCCTCCTGCATGCGCGCACCGCCGCTTGCCGCCACACATACGAACGCGATGCGGCTCTCCACGCAGCAATCGATTCCACGCACCATGCGCTCGCCCACCACGGAGCCCATCGAGCCGCCGAGGAAGCGGAACTCGAACGCGGCCACGACCGCCGGCACGGTGAGAATGCTGCCCTGGACGACCACCAGCGCGTCGCTCTCGCCGGTTTCGGCCTGCGCTTCCTGCAGCCGATCGGGATAGCGGCGGCTGTCCTTGAACTTGAGCGGATCGAGCGGCGCGACTTCGGCTCCGATCTCGGCGCGGCCTTCCGCGTCGAGCAGCATATCGATGCGTGCACGCGCACCGATGCGGCCATGATGGCCGCATTTCGGGCAAACCCAGAGGTTCTTTTCCAGCTCGGTGCGGTAGAGAACGGACTCGCATGCTTCGCACTTCGACCACAAGCCTTCCGGCACGGCCTTGCGCGGCGAACCGTCCTCGCGCTTGATCCTCGGCGGAAGCAGCTTTTGCAGCCAGCTCATTGCAGCTCCTTGTCGAGCTTCCGCAACGTGGCTGAAATCCACGACGCGCTGTACGCTCTCCGCTCCGGCTCGTTACTGCGCATCCATCGCCTGGCGGATGCCCGTCACGAATTCGGCGGCACATGCGGGCGCGCCCGCCGCATCGGCAGTGGCCAGCCGCTGCACCAGCGCGCTGCCGATGACAACCGCATCGGCAATGCGCGCCACGGCGCGTGCCGTCGCTCCGTCGCGGATGCCGAAGCCGACACCGATCGGCAGGTTCGTCGCCTGGCGCAGCCGCTGGAGTTTTTGCTCGACCGGGGCGAGGTCGAAATGCGAGGCGCCGGTCACGCCCGTGAGCGAGACATAATAGATATAGCCGCGCGCGGCCGCTGCCAGCTCGCGCATGCGGGCATCGGTCGTGGTCGGCGCCACCAGGAAAATCGCGTCGATTCCGCGCCGCTCCAGCAAGCCGGCAAACTCGCGCGCCTCTTCCGGGGGATAGTCGACCACCAGGACGCCGTCCGCGCCGCTCGCCGCTGCCCGCTCGGCGAAGCGCTCGCAGCCCATCGCCTCGATCGGGTTCGCATAGCCCATCAGGACGACCGGCGTGCGCGGGTCGCGGCGGCGAAACTCGCTCACCTGCTCGAGGATGCGGGCGAGCGTCATGCCCTTGCCCAGCGCGCGCTCGGACGAGCGCTGAATGACCGGACCATCGGCCATCGGGTCCGAGAACGGCACGCCCAGCTCGATCACGTCCGCGCCTGCTTGCGCAGCCGCATGCATGATCGCGACGGTTGCGCCCGGATCGGGGTCGCCGGCGGTGAAATAGGGAATCAGCGCCTTGCGGCCTTCAGCGCGCAGGCGCTCGAAAGTTGCGGCTATACGGGACACGTCGTTCGGGCCTTCGGCCGTGGAAGCTTCACTACAACGTCATGCCGGAACGGGCGGCAACCGTGTGCATATCCTTGTCGCCGCGCCCGGAGAGATTTACCAGCATGATGGCATCCTTCGGCAGCGCCGGCGCAAGCCTGGCCGCGTGCGCCAGCGCATGGCTCGATTCGAGCGCCGGAATGATACCTTCGAGCCGGCACAGCGCATGGAAGGCGGCGAGCGCCTCGGCGTCGGTCGCGGCGACGTATTCGGCGCGCTGGCTGTCGCGCAGCCATGCGTGCTCGGGGCCGACGCCGGGGTAATCCAGCCCGGCCGAGATCGAATGCGTTTCCTGGATCTGGCCGTCGGCATCCTGCAATAGATACGTGCGGTTGCCGTGCAGAACCCCGGGCGTGCCGGCGCACAAGGTCGCCGCGTGCTTGCCGGTCTCGATGCCTTCGCCGGCGGCCTCGACTCCGATCAGCCGCACCGATGCTTCCGGGATATACGCGTGGAAGATGCCCATCGCATTGGAGCCGCCGCCGACGCAGGCGATCACCGCGTCCGGATGGCGGCCGGCGAGCGCCATCATCTGTGCCTTGCACTCGCGTCCGATGATGGCCTGAAAGTCGCGCACCATCATGGGATAGGGATGCGGACCCGCCACCGTGCCGATGATGTAAAACGTGGAGCTCACGTTGGTGACCCAGTCGCGCATCGCCTCGTTGAGCGCATCCTTCAGGGTCTTCGATCCGGACTCGACCGGGACCACCTCGGCGCCGAGCATCTTCATGCGCGCGACGTTGGCCGCCTGACGCTTCACGTCCTCGGAGCCCATGTAGACGATGCACTCCAGCCCGAAACGCGCCGCGACCGTGGCCGCGGCCACGCCGTGCATGCCGGCGCCGGTTTCGGCGATCACGCGCTTTTTCCCCATTCGACGGGCGAGCAGCGCCTGCCCGAGCACGTTGTTGATCTTGTGCGCGCCGGTATGGTTCAAGTCCTCGCGCTTCAGATAGAGCTGTGCGCCGCCATGATGATCGGACCAGCGGCGGGCGTGGTAGATGGGGCTGGGGCGGCCGACGTAGTGCTCGAGATCGTATTCGATCTCGGCCTGGAACGCGGGGTCGGCGGCACAGCGGAAATACGCGTCCTTGAGCTCTTCCAGCGCCGCCATCAAGGTCTCGGCGATGACGCGTTTCTTCCCCATGCGGCGCGCAAGCAGCGCCTGCCCGACCGTGTTGTTGATCTTGTGCGCACCGGTATGGTTCAAGTCCTCGCGCTTCAGATAGATTTGCGCGCCGCCCGCCACTTGCGACA
>JBOIEI010000884.1:0-2287 GCA_050741055.1 Burkholderiales bacterium
GAGACCCTGCAGAAGTTCGAGCTCGAAGGCGACCGGCAGATGACCGAACGCTGGACGCTGACCGACTCGAGCGCGAACGGCTTTGGCGCGCTGGCGTCCGCGCACGGCGGCTGGGCGCGCACCGGGATGCTGATCGGCTTCCGCCGCCTCGACAGCCTCGACTGGAATATCGCCGTCATACGCCGCCTGAGCCGCTCCGCCGAAGGCAAGCTCAACGTGGGCGCGCTGACGATCGATGCCAATGCGCTGTGCGCGCGCGTGCGTTTCGGCAGCGGCGATGCCGGCAATCCCTGGGTGGCAGTCGCCGGAACGACCGACGCTTTTCACGACGCCATCCTCCTGCGCTCGGGGGCACGGAGCCACATCCTGCTCGAGCCCGGCATTTTCGCCGGTCCGCAGGAATGCATGCTGTCGTTCGAGCGGACGTGGCGCCGTGCGCGCCTGGAGCGCAGCCTCGAGCGGGGTTACGACTTCGAGCTGGTGGAATTCAACCTGGCAGCAGAGGCGCCGGCCGCCTGAGCGCCGCAATCCTTGGCGCGTATCTTGCGCCCCGGCGCAGCGTCAGGGTGAGTCGCGCGGCGGATCGCTGCTCGCGGACTCGGCGCCGCGGCGCGCCGGCGGCGATGCCCGATCCACGTCGTAGCCGGCGAGCTTGAGCAGCCATGCCACCACGAAGCCGGCGACCAGCGGCCACCACTGCATCGTATAGCCGGCCACCAGGCCGGAGCCGGAATAGACGAACGAAAGCAACAGCAGCGTGGGGTGGCGCGTGCGCCGATACACGAATAGCATCATGAAGCCCAGCACGATGAACGCGCTGGCGACGAAGTAGAGCAGGATGACCAACAGGGTCAAGACGGCGGATCCGGGCAGTTGAGGAAGCTCGACCGATTATAAGCAACGTCGCGGACGGGGTGGTCCGAGCTTCGCCTACGCCGGCAGCGGCCCGAAAGCGGGCGGGCCCCGCCGCGGCGCTGCTGCAGGCAGCGCGAACGACGCAACGCCTTTGGGGGCGCAGCTGGACTACGCCGAAACTGCGCTCGCGGCAGTGCCGGCGGCGCTCGCGACCCGCGACGCCCGCACGTACACCGCGCCGTCGAACAACCTCCGCGCCGTCCGATAGAACGCACCCTGCTCGGCCACCCATTGCCCGGCGCTCGACTGCACCGTCGCCGCCACCACCAGCACGCCCGAGGGCATGCCGATGCGCAACGGCGCCTCCGCGTCGTCGGATTTGCGCGCGGCGCGCTGCACGACGCTGCCTTCGATGCGAGCCGCCACCGCCATGCAAAGCGACGCGGTCAGCGGCAGCGCTCGATGCGTCTGGCCGTTGGACAGCATGCGCCCGGTGAGGTCGATGTCCTCGGCGCGTATCGATTCACCGGCGAGCGTGCGTGCCTCGCGCGGTGGGCAAATGAAACCCACGAAAGGCACGGTGGTCTTGCCTGCCGCGGCTGCGACGTCGGGCGCGATGCCCATCGCCACCGAAGCCGCCAGCCGAATCGCGCCAAGGCGCGCCATCGCATCGCGGTCGGCATCCAATGCTTCCGGCATTTCGGTGCCCGTGAGCCCGACGTCTTCGGCGCGCACGAATACGCAGGCATTGGCCGCGTCCACCATCGAGGCCGCGATGCGGCCCACGCCCGGAACGTCGAGCAGGTCGATCGGGTTGCCCGTGGGCAGCAGCCGGCCCGTGGTCGCTCCCCCCGGACTGAGAAATTCCAGTCGCACCGGCGCGCCCGTCCCCGACACGCCGGGAATCGCGAGCTCGCCGTCGACGGCGGCCAAGCCCTCGTCGAGCGCGAAGCGGGCGCGGATGATCTTGCGCGTGTTGGTGTTGTGGATACGCACCACCGCCTCGTCCCCCGATGCGCGCACCAGACCTTCGTCTACGGCGAACGGTCCCATGGCCGAGGACATGTTGCCGCAATTGCCGGAATAATCGACGCGCTTCTCCTTCACCAGTACCTGCGCGAAGGTGTAGTCGATGTCCGCATCCGGACGCGACGACGGGCCGACGATGCATACCTTGGACAGTGACGATACGCCGCCGCCCATGCCGTCGAGCTGCCGCCCGCTCGGATCGGGGCTGCCGATGGCGGCAAGAAAGATTTCGTCCCAGGCGGCGCGATCCGCGGGCAGGTCTTCCTGCCGAAAAACGATCGCCTTGCTGGTGCCGCCGCGCATGAATACCGCCGCAAGCCTGAGCTGTTTCATCGCCACGTCTCCTGAGTGAAACCCGCGCGCATCGGCGAGGCACTTGACGCCCCCCACCCCCTCCGGGGCG
>JBOIEI010000885.1:0-1900 GCA_050741055.1 Burkholderiales bacterium
CGCTCGGTGCGGGCTACCCGCTGCTCGCCAATATCACCGAGTTTTCCAGGACGCCCGGCTTCACGGTGGAACAGTTGCGCAGCGCCGGCGTGGCCATGGCGCTTTACCCCTTGTCGGCCTTTCGCGCCCAGTCCGCCGCCGCCTTGAAGGTGTTCGAGGCAATCCGCCGCGACGGCTCGGCGCAGCAGGTATTGCCGCTCATGCAAACGCGCGACGAGCTCTACCAGCACCTCGACTATCACGCCTACGAGCGCAAGATCGATCAGCTCTATGCCAAGGACCAGTTGAAGGTCGGCGACTGACCCGTTCGCAGGAAAGCCAGTTATGGGAAAGCTCACCGTCGCCTGCATTCAGCTCAACGCCGGAGCCGATGTCGAGCGCAATCTTGCGCTTGCAACCGAGTCGGTGCGCGAGGCAGCGACGCAGGGTGCGCGCCTGATCGCGCTGCCGGAGTACTGCGTGCTGCTCGACGGCAGCGGGCGCGTGATGCGAGAACATTCGCCGCCCGAATCCGAGCATGCCGGGCTGGCCCTGTTCCAGGCGCTAGCGCAGGAGCTACAAGCCTGGCTACTGCTCGGCTCGCTCACCGTGAAGCTCGACGACGCCCGCATGGCCAATCGCTCGTACCTGCTGTCGGACACGGGCGAGATCGTCGCCCGCTACGACAAGATCCACATGTTCGATGCGACTCTGCCCGGCAACAAAGTGATTCGAGAATCGAGCGCGTATCGCCCGGGCGACAAGGCGGTGCTCGCGGCCACACCGTGGGGAGCGCTCGGAATGACCGTGTGCTACGACCTGCGCTTCCCGCAGCTCTACCGCGCCCTGGCGCAGGCCGGCGCCGTCATGCTCGCAGTGCCGTCGTCGTTCCAACGCGAGACCGGCCCGGCGCACTGGCATACGCTTTTGCGCACGCGCGCCATCGAGAACGCGGCCTGGGTGATCGCGCCGGCGATGTGCGGCGACCATCCCAACGGCCGCTCGACCTACGGCCATTCGCTGATCATCGACCCGTGGGGTCGAATCGTCGCGGAGCTCGAGGATGAGCCGGGCGTGCTGCTGGCCGAAGTGGATCCCGAGCAGGTAGCGAAGACGCGCGCGATGCTGCCCTCGCTCAGCCACGACCGCGCGTTCGAGCTCGAACGCTTCGAGCTTCGGGCGGGCACGGCAGGTCCGGCCGGAAACCAATGAATCGATTGCCCGGGATGGATTAGCGTGTCCGAGCTTCGTTACACCTTGGCCGCCGATGTCGGCGGCACCAAGACCCAGTTCGAGCTGGGCGCGGTCGACGCCGGCGAATATCGCAGGGAGCATGCCGGTCACTTTCTCAATGCGGACTTCAACGGCGTGGCCGACGTTACCGAAGCCTTCCTCGCCACGGCGCCGCTGCGTCCGCCCAGGATCGCTTCGGCGTGCCTTGCGCTGGCCGGACCGATCGTCGACCAGCGCGTGCGCTTTACCAACCTGCCGTGGGAAGCCGATGCGCGCGATCTCGCCCGGCAGCTGCATATCGGCCGGGTCGAGTTCGTCAACGATTTCGCCGCGATCGGCCACGGCATCCCGGCGCTCGCGGCCGACGAATTGCTATGCCTGCAAGCGGGCCGCCCCGACCCGCACGGCGTGCGCGGCGTGCTCGGCGCCGGCACCGGGCTCGGCATGGTCTTCATGGTGTGGACCGGCAAGAGCTATCAGGTCGTGCCCTCGGAAGGGGGCAAGGTGGATTTCGCGCCGATCAACGAAATCCAGAACCGGCTGTGGGGTTATCTGCGCCATCGCCTGGAGCGGGTCGGATACGAGACGGTGCTGTCAGGGCGCGGCATGGAGCGGATCTACGAGTTCCTGAGCGAAGCCGATACGATCCGAATGCGAACCGCAGGCGGCGGCGCGCAGGAAACTGCGC
>JBOIEI010000886.1:0-10610 GCA_050741055.1 Burkholderiales bacterium
GGTCGCAAGCGCTCGGGCTTCGTTGACCCCGAGCTCAAACGCTCGGGCTTCGTTGACCCCGAGCTCAAACGCTCGGGCTTCGTAAATTGCGGCAAAGCACTACCCGGCTACGAAGTCGAGATTCGCGACGAAGCGGGTCGCACGCTCCCCGATCGGCACTGCGGCCGCATCTACCTGCGCGGGCTGAGCATCATGTCCGGCTATTTCGGCAACATCGTGGCGAGCCGCGAAGTGTTGTCGGAGGATGGATGGCTCAACACCGGCGACCTGGGCTATCGCGTCGACGGGTCGCTCTTTCTCACCGGTCGGGCGAAGGATTTGCTGATCATCAACGGGCGCAACATCTGGCCGCAGGACATCGAGCATCTCGCCGAACAGCAGCCGGAGTTGCGCGCAACCGATACCTCGGCGTTCTCGATTCCGGGCGGGAACGGCGGGGAAGCGGCGGTGCTGGTGGTCCAGTGCCGCGAAATGGACCCGGCTTCGGCCGCGTCGCTCGCGGAGCGTTTGCGGCAGGCAGTCTACGCCGAGCTCGGCATCGAGTGTCTGGTCGACATCGTTCCGCCGCACACGCTGCCGCGGACCTCGTCGGGGAAGCTCTCACGCAGCTCCACTCGCAAGCAATTTCTCGAACGGCACGGCGTCGAACGGGCATGCGACCTGCCGTGGGTTCGAAGCGGCTTCGTCGTCCATCGGGGCACGGCCATGCCCGCGGCATCGCTGGCGGCGGTTCGTGGCGCCCTGCAGACAGGGGGAAACGCCGGGATCAACGCGGCATGATGGACCAACGGGCATGAAGGAACAGCGGGCATGAAGGAACAGCGGGCACGAGGGATCAGCGCGGCATGAGGGACAAGGCTGCGGTCGAGGAGGTCGTTCGCGACGCGCTCGATGCCGTGCGCCCCGGCGAGGCCGATATCGGTCCCGGCGGCGAGCTCGGGCTGGATTCGACTCAGGCCATGGAGCTCATCATGCAGATCGAGGAGCGCCTCGACATCTCCATCCCGGTCGACACGCTGGCCGACTCGCGCACGTTCGATCAGCTCTGCGCCGGCATCATGCGGCTCGATTAAGTGAGCCTGCTCGACAAGCTCGAAGCGTTACGATCGCTGCAGTTGGAGCTGGTGCAAACGGCCGGCGTGCCGTCCGTCGCGACGCCGATGGACGAGGTCCATTCGGCGCGGGAAGCGACCGTCCAGGGACGCCGGCTACTGCTCGCCGGCAGCAACAACTACCTCGGTCTCACATTCGACGCGGCTTGCCGCACTGCCGCCATCGCCGCGATCGAGGCCTACGGCACCGGCAGCACCGGCTCGCGCATGGCGAGCGGCAACTACCAGCCTCACCGCGGCCTGGAACAGGCGCTGGCCGACGCGTTCGGCTGGCCGGCCGGGATCGTGTTCTCTACCGGATACCAGGCGAACCTCGGCACGCTCTCCGCCCTGGCCGGCGCCGGCGATTACCTGCTGGTCGACAGCGACAGCCACGCGAGCATCCATGACGGCTGCCGCCTGAGCCCGGCCACCACCATCCGTTTCCGGCACAACGACCCGGACAATCTCGACCGGCGCCTCGCGCGTTTGGGCCATGAGGCAAGGCGTGCGCTCATCGTGGTCGAGGCGCTCTACAGCACGCTGGGCGATCGGGCGCCGCTGCGCGAGATCGCGGAGATCAAGGCGCGCCACGGCGCCTGGCTGATCGTGGACGAGGCGCACTCGTTCGGGCTGTTCGGTGCGCGCGGGCTGGGGCTGTGCGAGGAGCTCGGCCTGCTCGATTGCGTCGACTTCGTCGTCGGTACGTTCTCGAAGAGCCTGGGCGGCGTAGGCGGATTCTGCGTCAGCCGGCACGCGCAATTCGACTTGCTGCGCATGACGAGCCGGCCCTACATCTTCACCGCTTCGCCCGCGCCCGCCGTGATCGGTGCCACGCGCGAGGCGCTGCGGCGCATGCTCGACGGCGCCGATTTACGGCTGCGCCTGTGGCGGCACGCGCATCGTCTCCACACCCAGCTCGAGCGGCTGGGTTACCGCCTCGGATCGAAAGTGGCGGGCCCCATCGCCGCCCTGATCTACCCCGAGCGCGAGACCGCCCTCGCGCACTGGCGGGCGTTGCTCGATGCCGGCATCTACACCAACCTGATGGTGCCTCCGGCAACGCCGAGCGGCTTGAGCGTCGTGCGCATCAGCCTCTCCGCCGCGCACACCGACGAGGACATCGGGCGCATTCTGCAGTGCCTGGAAGCGCTCGCTCCCGCTCGCGCCATGATCTAGTGCAATCGCCAGCAGGAACTTTCTCGGGCTGAACGTATCCGACCGGCTGGATGATCCCTGTCCAGGAGGACGGATTCTTGTACGACGATCTCGTCATGGAGCACATCAAGAACGCGCGCAATTATCGCGTGCTCGATGATGCCGAGCGGATCGCCGTGGGTACGAATCCGCTGTGCGGCGACGAAGTGCGTCTGTATCTCGATCTGAAAGATGAACGGATCGCCGATCTTGCCTTCCAATGCAGCTGCTGCGGCATATCGATGGCCTCCGCTTCGATCCTGACCGAAACGGTAAAAGGAGCGCCGGTCGAAGACGCACGGCAGATGATTGTCGATTTCGTCGCGATGCTCGAAGACCCTGCTACCCAGCCGGCGGCCACCACCCGCGTGGAGTGGATTGCAATGCTCGATACCGTGAGACGATTTCCTGCGCGCGCGCGCTGCGCGTTGCTGCCGTGGACGACGGCCGCGGATGCGCTCGAAAGGCCTGGCCACGGTTGAACCCGCTCGCCCCGAGCTTCCTCAACCCCGGCCTATCTCCCGGAGAGGGGCGCTGCGGGCGCCAGTTCGTCGGCCACGGCTTTCTCCACCACGGTGCCGGTGAAGAAGCCCGGATTGTTGCGCGTATGCAGGCGTGCGGCGTTGGTGAAGGTGAACTCGCGGAAATCCTGCTCCGTCACGAAGCCGTGCTCCACCATCTCGAATGCCTCCGGGATCACGTCTCTGAAATCGGGCACGTCGAAGTGCGTGAAGTCGGAGCTGAACAGCGGGCGTAGCCGAACGCCCATGCGCGGGTCGAAGGCCCACAGGGTGGCACGGTCGTCGGCCTCGCAGCCGAAGTAGAAGTTGTCCGCAAAAACCGCCCGGATATCGGCCTTGGATGCGACGCCGGAAGCTTCGAAATCGTCCACGACATGCTCCGGCCGGCTCAACTCGGCGATATCCACTTCAGGGCGAAATGCATCGAGGTTACGCATGATCGCGTCCGCATTGGCTTTCAGCCGCGCATTGCCATAGCGCTCGATCAACCGGCGCAGCTCGGCGATATCGGTGGTGCCCGGATCCTGCAGCCCGGCGCGGCGGCGCTTCTCCCAGTGCTCGATCATGTCGCCGCACATCTGGCAGGCCCAGCTCACGCCGCCTTCCATAAAGCCGAAATTGAGGCTGGGAAAGCGCCGTACCACACCGCCGAGAAACACCCCGCGCGCGAACGCGTGGTTCGACTCGGCGAAGTGACCGACATGGTTGTAGGTGAAGTTGCTGATCGAAGCGCGATCGACCCAGCGCGGACTGCCCGAGTGCTGGGTTACCGCCACGCCCAGCTCCACGCAACGGCGCCAGAACGGGTCGTAGTCGAACGGGCTATCGAGCGCGATCGTATCGCAGTACCACGCTGCCTTCTGCGGATCGACCTCCTGCGCCGCGCTCGGGATCGGCCGCTCCTGGTTTCCACGCAGCATGATCGCTTTGTAACCCAGCGTACCGACCGCATGTTCGAGCTCCTCCAGCGCTTGCTGCGGCGTGCGCGCCGGAACGATCGCCACCGGCGCGAATCGTTGCGCGAAGGGCGCAAACATCTCGGCCGTCATGACGTTGTAGGCACGCGCCGTGGCCGCGTGCAGCTCGTCGTCGGCGACGGTGTTGATGGTGAGCCCGAAGCTCGGATACATCAGGGCGAAGTCGATTCCGAGCTCGGGCAGGCGTTCGTCGAGCAGGGCAGGCAGCAGCGCGGTGGCCTTGTCGAGGGTATTGGCGGTCACTCCCCACCAGATGCCGCGGCGCAGCCGCTGGTGTTGCCGTTCCGCCCAGGTGGACCGGTACCATGCGCTATTGCGATGCCATAGCGCGCGGATGCGATCGACTGCGCCGGGGCCAGCCACCTCACTCAGATGTTCCAGAAAGATCGGGATCGGCTCCATCCAATGCCCGTCGCCGTCGATCACCGGGTGCTTAAGCCCGGCGCGAATCCGTGCTGCTTGGCTCTGCATGGTCATCGCTCCTCTCGCTTAACCGGGTTGGCTGCCTGCTGCTACTGCCACGGAATGAACAGGCCTTGCAACGACATTGGCTGCTTGGTGCTACCGCAAGGGACGAGCAGGCCTTGCAATGACGCGTGTGCTCCAACTGCTGCCGCGGTGCCAAGGATAGGAGCTGGAACGGTGCATTCGCAAGCACCGTGCGGGCATGGCTGCTGCACATCCGCCATCGGTCATTCCCAGCGGCGAGGTGCGTCATGGAATTCATCGCGATGATTTTTCTCGGTCTTATTGCGGGCGCGTTGGCGAAACTGATCATGCCGGGCCGCGACGGGGGCGGAATTTTCATGACGATCCTGCTGGGGATCGCGGGATCGCTGCTCGGCGGATTTCTCTTCAACGTGCTCGGCATCGGCGACGGCGAGACATGGGCAGGCCTGATCGGCTCGATCATCGGCGCCATCGTGATCCTCGCCATCTATCGCGCAGTCACCAAGAGACGCGCCACGGTTTGAGCCGCGGCGGATCTCGGGCTGAAGCAAATTCCCGCAATGGACCCCAGGCGCAGCGCCAAGGCGTTTACCGGATTCGCGGGCCTCTGCATCGCCCTCGGCGCGCTGTTGCTGCCCACCCATGCCGCCGCCAGCCAGGCACCGGGTGGCCGCACGATATTTCGATGCGAAACTGCGGGACAGGTCAGTTACACCGATGCGCCTTGCCCCGATGCGGAAAAGGTCGATCCGATCCGGCTGCCCGGTGTAAATCGGCCGGCGACGCCCGATCGTATGGCCTACCACGCGCCGAGCGATGACGGCTCGGGGGCGACGTGGCGACCGTCCGCGGTCGAGCGCCGAAAGAGCATCGAGCTGCGTGCGGCCCGATTGGCACCCGGGGTGAACCCGGAATGTCCGCATCTCGCGCAGCGCATGGCGCTCGTGGAAACGGAACAGCAGGTGGCCAACGGGCACAACATCGGTGTCATTCAGGAACGGCTCGCTGTCCAGCGACACTGGTATCGACAGCTCGGATGCGCCACGTTCGTTCATAGCCCGGCGCCGGCCGGTTCGGCGCAGCCATCGAATCCGCAGCGGGCGCGCGACTACGCGGGCTGATCGCTCTGCGAGCGCAGTGGCACGCGCCTCGCTATCAGCCGACCCGGCGCGGCCGCCAATGATGCGAGCGATGGGCCGATAGACGGTCCGGGCGGTCGAACAGCTTGACCAGAACGATGCCGGCAATGAATCCCCCCAGGTGCGCCCAAAAGGCAACACCGCCCGCCTGCCCTCCGACCGCGCTCGTCATGCCGCCCAGGAACTGCAGACCCACCCAGTAGATCAGCATCGCCCACGCGGGCAATGCGATCGTGGTCAGTACGATCCCCAGCGGCACCAGCGTGAAGACGCGCACCCGCGGAAACAGGATGAGATACGCGCCCATGACACCGCTGATCGCACCCGAGGCGCCTACCATGGGGATGCCGGAGGCGGGATTGGCGAGCACCTGCGCCAAGGCGGCTGCCAGGCCTGCGAGCAGATAGAAGGCGAGAAAACGCGGCCGGGTCATCGAATCCTCGATGTTGTTCCCGAACAGCCACAGGAACCACATGTTGCCGAGCAGGTGCATCCAGGAGCCGTGCAGGAACATCGAGCTGAAGACGTTCTGAAACTGCCGGCCCGGGTCGGTGCGGCAGCTGATTCCTTCGCCCATGGGCAACGCGCTGCCCGGCGGCAACGATGCGGTGAGCTCCCCCGGGATGAGCCCGAGCTCGCACACCGACCGGGCGAGCGGCAGCGCCGCGCCTGCGCCCTGGACCAACAGCCAGGCGAGGACGTTGACGCCAATCAAGGCCAGCGTGACGTACGGCGTGCGTTGAGTCGCGTTTTCGTCGTGATACGGAAACACGGCACCTCCGACATTTGCGGCAAGCTCGACAGGATGGCCGACATCTGCTTTCGGCGTACGGAAACCGGACGATAGCATCGAACGCCGACATGAATCGCACGCACGGCGACGATGTGCCATGACACGATCGACACCGCCGCGACGAACCGCAAACGCCTTGCCCTTTATCATAGGAGCGGCGGCCGCAGTCAGCACAGCGTGGCATGCCACGCCGGTCGCGCTCAGCGCGACCGGTTCGCCCCGCCGCCGCTGCGGTTCACGCCATTGTCATGGAGGATGCCAGATGAATAGAAGTGCGTTGTTCGCCGTTGCCGCGGCTGCCTGCATTTGGGCACGAATGCATGGCCGCAAAGTTAGGCCACTGCCATGAGCATGGTGCCAAGCATGCCGCACGTTAAATCGGGGCGCGTGCGCGCGCTTGCGGTCACCATCGCGAAAGGCTCGCCGTTTCTGCCCGACGTGCCCGACGTGAGCGAGACCGTGCCCGGCTACGAGGCGAGCCACTGGTATGCGATGTGGGGGCCGAAGAACTTACCGAAGGCCATCGTCATGCGCTGGAACAGCGCCATCGCCAAGCTGCTCGCCACACCCGAGGCGCAAGCCCGGTTCAAGAACGAGGGCCTGGCGATCGCCGCCGGCCCGCCCGAACAGTTCGCGAAGCTCAACCGGGAGACGATCGAAAAGTGGCGGCGCGTGATCCGGGAATCGAACATCCGGCCCGAAAAGTAAGACTACCTGCCTTTCCAGCGCGGCTTGCGTTTCTCCTTGAACGCCGTCGCGCCTTCGATCGCGTCTTCGCTCACGGCCAGTGGCGCACAGACCTGCTTGCCGACTTCCAGCGCGGCATCCAGGCCCATGTTGAGCGTGTGCCGCACCACTTGGCGCACGGCGATGACCGAGAGCGGCGCGCATTCGACGATCTCGTCCGCCATCGTCAACGCCGCCGGTATCAGCTCGGCGCGCGGCACCACCCGGTTCACGAAGCCGATCTCGTAGGCGCGTTGCGCGCTGATCGTTTTTCCCGTGAGCATCAGCTCGAGCGCCAGGCGGCTGCCGATCATGTGGATCATCGGCGGCGACCATGCCACGCCGCGCCCGAGCTTGGGCTCGGTGATGCCGAAGGTCGCGTTGTCGGCGGCAATGCACAGGTCGCACATCTGAGCGAATACCCAGCCGCCTGCGATTGCGACGCCGTTCACCGCGGCGATGACGGGCTTGCTCACGTGCATGGTGTCGCCGAGCGTGGGCAACAGCGGTATCGGTGCCTCGCCCTGCGCCGCGATTTCCTTGAGATCGCGACCGGCCGAGAACGCCTTGTCGCCGGCGCCGGTGAGTATGGCTACCCTGAGCCGGGGGTCGGAATCGAAGCGCCTGAAGGCCTGTTCGATCTGCGCGCAGGCCGCGAGGTTGATCGCGTTGCGTTGCTCGGGCCGATTGATGGTGATGAGCGCGCAAGAGCCGCGCACCTCGAAGAGGATTTCGGACGGGGTCTGCATTCGTGATTCCTTTCGCGGGCGTCGTGTTGCCGAGCCCTCAATGGTACCTACGATTGCAGTCGGTTCCCGCGCAGTCGCTTCCCGTACTGTCGCGGGCGTCCTTCAGCCGGCGCACAGCCATTGCGGCCAGCACGCCCAGCACCGCGATGCCGATGCCAAGCCGGTGCCGGTCGAGCCAGACCTGAACGCTCCCCGAGCGCGCCTCGGCATCGAAGCGCCCGTGCGCACCCGCGTCGCCGGCTGGGGCATGCCATAGATTGTCGGGGCGTTGCGCGCTCACAGCGGTCTCGGCCATCTGGGCGTCGTATGCGGTGCGGGCGAGATACCAATCGGCCAGCGCAGGCAGAACCTTGTTGCCCCAGATCGCTTTCAACGCCGGCCAGCCGATCCTGACTTCGCGCCGCGAACGCCGCGACGCCCACAGTGCGCACTGCGCAACGAGCTCGGGCTGGAATACCGGTGAAACGGGGCGCGGCACGCGCGGCATGTGGGTGCGGCACCAGTCGAACTGCGGCGTATTCACGGCAGGCAACTGCAGCATCGTCAGCCGAACGTGGCTGCCTTCGTGCAGCAATTCGGTGCGCAGGGCATCGGTGAAGCCGCGCAACGCGAACTTCGCGCCGCAGTACGGCGCCTGCAGGGGGATCGCGCGATAGGCGAGTGCCGAGCCGATCTGGATGATGATGCCTCGATTGCGGGTGCGCATGCGTTCGAGCGCCGCCATCGTCCCGTAGACCGCGCCGAGATAGCTTACCTCGGTCACCCGCCGCACCTCCTCGGGCGCAAGTCGGCTCACGGGCGAGACCACGGTGACCATGGCATTGTTCACCCACACTTCGATCGGTCCGAGCGCCTGTTCGATGGTCGCGGCCGCCGCGGCAACCTGCTGCGGATCGGCCACGTCGGTCACGCACACGACTGCACGACCGCCCTGCGCTTCGACCTCGCGGCGTGCGGCTTCCAACGCCTCGCGGTTGCGCGCGATGAGCCCCACGTCGGCGCCGTCGGCGGCGAACGCGCGGACGATGGCGCGTCCGACGCCGGCACTGGCGCCGGTGACGGCCACGACGCGGCGCGCCACGGTCACCATTCGATTGGTCACGATTCGATTCGGATCAGCGCGAGCCCGGTCTCCGGGTCGTGGGCGCGTTTGAGGTGCGCGGGCGATTCGGTCAGCATCAGTTCCAGCGTGGGTCGAACGTAAGCTTCGAGCAGGTGCCCGCCTACGGTCGAGCCATCGCGCCGGCCTAGAACGACGTGCGCGTGCACCTTGCGCTTGCCCTCCTGCAAGGCGATATCGCCTGCGAGCGTCAGCACCTCCACCTGCTCGCCCACGGGAATCTTCAGGTATTCCTTCTTCTCCCAGCTGAAATAGCCGAGAGTCGCGCGACTGAATGCGCCGATGGCCGTGAAATGCGCCGCATCGAGACCTTGCGCCTGCGCGAATCGCTCCAGCGTCGAAACGACCTCGTCGCCGCTATCGAATACGAGAGCGATCGTGCGGCTTTCGCCCTCACCGAGAACTTTCGTGCGCATGATTCACCTTCTGCCGGGTTCGGAGCGCTGAACCAAGCAGCCGGTGTGCCCTTGCGGCAGGGCGGGGATGCGCCGGACCACGTCATTCCCGGGTACACGGGAATCCATAGGATACCGGTTGAAGCTCCTGGACGCCCGCGTTCGCGGGCGTGACGATAACGGCGTAGGTCGGCGCTCGCCCTACGCCGGCTCGAACACCGCCAGGCACTTGGGTGCGTTGAACATCCAGGTTTCCACCCAGTCGAGAATCTGCGCTTTGTAGTTCAGCTCGGCCATGGCGCCGGCGAGGCATACCCAGTTGAGCACTTCCTGCTGCCCGGCTTGCTCCATCTGGGCCAACGGGGTGTTTTTCCAGCCCATGTAGTCGCCCGCACGCAGTTGCTCCAGCATGGCGCGGTCCGCATCCAGATCGGGATAGATCCAGTTGTTCTTCTCCGTGAGGAACGCATGCGACCAGCTCGACGAGGCCATCAGCACCACCCGCCACGGGCTTTCCTTCAGCACGCGCGCGGTGGCCTGACCCATCTCGAAACAGCGCCGCGGCGAGGGCGAGGGCGGGTCCGGCTGGTCCGAATATTCCTTGAAGCCGCCGCGATAACGAATCACCGCGCTGCCATAACAGTTGACCGCGACCGGCACCACGGGAACGTCGAATCCGTTGCGGTCCAGATCCAGGTAGAGCAGGGTGTTGGCGAAGGCATGGCCCAAGCCGTCCTCGTGCAGCGGCTTGTAGGCATACGACATATCGATGCCTTCCTCCAGCAGGCGCTTGGTGAGGAAGCGCCCGGCCTGGGGATGGCCGCGCTGCTTGAACGTCTTGTCCGCCGGCTCGTCCCAGATGTTCGGCCGGCCGCGCAGGCGACCGAAGGGCTTGAAGACGAGCTCGTCGTAGGCCAGCACGCAGAACGGAGGAATGATGTCCTCCTTGAAATTCTCGTACTGATCATCGCCCCACATGACGATGAAATCGGGCCGAAACGCATCGATGCGTTCGCGAATTTCCCGAAATGCGTTGAAGACGCGCGCGCGGTGCGCCTTGTGCGAAGTGATGCCTTCGTCGTGGCCCCATTCCCGCCGCATCGGCTCAGGCCAGTTCGCGGGGTCCTTCATGCGTTCCGGAATGCGCGGATCGTTATGCAGCATGCGCGCGAGCGGCCACGGCTTGAGCTCGTCGGGCACCAGTCCCGGCGGGTAATGGGTAGCACCAATGCCCAGGATCTCAGCCATGTCGAGCCCTCCGCCACTTGGTTGTCGCCGCGCCGAGGCGATCGTTCCGGCGCAGGCCGGGACGATCATTCTGGCATATATTGCGCGTGGTGGGTCAAGCCGGAAGCGACCAGAGTCAATTGCCTCGCGCATCCCGTCCCGGCCGTCTTGCCGCTACCGATTGCGTCGGTGTTCGGCCTGCCCGAGGTGGCACATGAGATGGCA
>JBOIEI010000887.1:0-16296 GCA_050741055.1 Burkholderiales bacterium
GATCAGGGCTTCCTCATCGATTAACGCGCCACGCGACACGTTGATCAGAAAGGCCGTGGGCTTCATGGCGTCAAATGCGGCCGCATTGATGATGTGCCGCGTTTCCGGCGTATGTGGGAGGCACAGCACGACAAAATCGGCTTCGGGCAGCACGCTGAGCAGTCCGCTTTTGTCAAAGGCGCGGTCGACATGCGGAATTTCGCGCGGCGTTCGGATCATGCCCAGAACCTTCATGCCGAATCCGGTCTTGCATACGCGAGCAAGATTTCCGCCGCTGCTGCCGACACCCAGAATGGCGATGGTCTGGCCGTGCAGCGGCAACCAGTCCTGCCCTTCGCGCCGCCAGATATGCTCCCGCTGATTCTTCAGATACACCGGCAAATTGCGCGTCAGCGCCAGCATCAACAGCACCGCATGCTCGGCCATTAGCGGCCCCGGTGGCCCCTTGATGCAGGTGAGCGTTACGTGCTCGGCCGCAAGCAAGTCCGGCGGCACCGCTTGATCCACTCCCACCGTAGTGGTCTGCACCCAACGCAGACGTGCGCCGGGCTTCGCCGCCTCGGCAGATAATTTCAGATAGGGGCGACTGCCGATCACGGCGTCCGCTTGTGTGACCTGTCGGGCAAACTCCGCCTGATCATGAACGATGCGCACCTGCACGCGCGGATGCGCCTGATGCAATCGCTGAAACGCCGGCCCGCCCAGGCGGTAATTTTCCGGCACCCCTACCAGAAGCAACAATGCGTCCATGACGTCTCCTCCGGAGCCTATGCGGAGCACGTCCACGTCCTTCGCCTTGACGATTTCCGCGATCGCCGGGGTGTTTGAATCCCAGCCTCCGCCGGGATGACGATAATATACGTTCGGACGAAGCTGAAAACCGGCGCTGCGCCGGCACGCTATCGAAAGAGGAGGGCACGCGATGACCCAAGTCAAAGGCTATCACGCTCACGTCTATTTCGATGCTGCCACCAGGCCGGTCGCCGAGCGGCTGCGGGACACGCTCGTCGGCATGTTCGCCGTCGAGCCCGGCGCCTTTGCCGACGAGCCGCGAGGCCCGCACCCCATACCGCAGTTCAACGTGATCTTCGAGATGTCGGAGTTCCAGAATATCGTGCCCTGGCTGATGTTAAATCGCGAGGGCCTCGACGTTCTCGTCCACCCCCTAACGGAAAGCAACTACGATGACCACACCAGGAATGCGCTGTGGCTGGGTACCCCGGTGGCGTTGAAGCTGGAGCGCCTGAGTGCGGATTTGCCCGAGACCCTGTTGCCGGCTGCCCAACGGGCGTAAGTAACCCTAGCTCCTCCCACGATGCACCTCCTTCATCAGAGGAGCCATTCGATCGGTAGTAGCGAGATCAAATAGACTCCTGCTCGTGTCCAGAAGCTCGTACCCGGCTCCGTTTCATGGCGTATCCGCTTCCCCGCTTGCTCTTCCGTCCAGTACAACTCGTTCGTGTCCGAGACGTGCACCTGATACGAATTCTCCGGAACCCTGATATCGAACACCGTGCTGATCCTCTGCGCCAGCGCAGGGCTGTCGATGATGAATCCGAGCTCCGTGTTGAGCTTCGCCGAGCGCGGATCGAAATTGAACGAGCCGATGAAAACGCGTGCACGATCCACCGCAAACGTCTTCGAGTGCAGGCTCGAGCTGGAGCTACCCATAGCGCCTGCACTCTTGTTCCTGCCGATGTTCGGAGACAAACGACGCAGCTCGTACAAGGTGATACCTGCATCGAGCAGTTGCTTGCGTCGCTTCGCGTAGCCAGAGTGAACCGGAGGCACATCGGTCGCTTCGAGCGAATTGGTCAGAATGCGAATGTTCACCTTGCGCTGCGCCAGCGCAGCGAGCGCATCGGCGCCCGCCTCGGTGGGTACGAAGTAGGCGGAGACGAGATCCACGTGCTGCGCGGAGCTACCGATGATGCTCTTCAGCCGCTCCGAGACGAGCGTCTCAGGCTCAGCCAATCCGAGCCCCTTCGCGGGGTCATCGCTGAGCATGTGTGTCGCGGCCCATTCGAATGGCAATTTGCCGCCGATCAGGTCACGCACAAAAACAGAATCACGTACCGCGGCCATATACGCTCCGGCCGCTGGGTCGCGATCGACCACCGATGCAGCCGACGCGATTGCAGCGATCTGTGCGGGATCGGCTGGCGGCAGCAATCGATCGACCGGGTATGACGAACCGCTAGCCCAATAGCGGTCGAAATCCTTCGACACTACGCCCACCACCGGACCGATCGCCATCACATCGAGATCGACGAACAGCACACCCTCGGTCGCCCCGAAATACTCATCGCCGACGTTGCGGCCGCCGATGATCGTTGCCTGATTGTCCGCGGTGAACGACTTATTGTGCATCCGCCGATTGAGGCGAAAGAAGTCGGTCAGATAACCGATCAGCCGAGAGCTTCGGATCACGAACGGGTTGAACAAACGCACCTCGATGTTCGGGTGGGCATCGAGCGCGGCGAGCGTGTCGTCCAAGCCCTGGGTATTGTTGTCGTCGAGCAACAATCGCACTCGCACCCCGCGCTCCGCAGCGGCGTACAAAGCTTCGAGCAGCAACGTCCCTGTCAGATCGTGGTGCCAGATGTAGTACTGAATATCGAGCGTGCGCTCGGCAGCGCGCGCCAGCAGCACTCGCGCAGAAAACGCGTCGCGAGCATTCGCCAGCAAATGGATGCCGGATTGCTTCGGATGCGCACTCACGAGCGGGGTGATCGCCCGTCCCAGTCGCGTTCCCGCGGTGTCGAGTATGGCCGTCGAGGTCGTGCGATGCTCCAGCGATGGCAAAGTGCAGCCGGAGAGCAGACCCGCGCTTACACAGGAAACGGCAAGGCAGATGGTTAGCTTCAAGGGGCCACGCTTTCTTTCGCGCGTGCGATCACGAGGCATGTCTTCGAGGTAAAGCATTTGCACGAGGATACTCAGAAGAGCTCGCGTCCCGGCGAAGGCGAGGGGCGGTGCCGCGCACGGTGAGGAGAAGCATACGCTGCCGGGCCTCGCTCGTTCAGGATTGGATGAACCCGGCGCGTACTGGAATCTCTATCCAGTGCATTGCACGATCAAGCTGCGCCGGCTCGTGCGGCTTCGAGGCGCGTCCGTTCCGTACCCGTAACCTCGGCGCCCGCTCTCGCCACCTCGGCTCCGAACCGATAACTCGACACCGCCACGCCGCCGAAGAACGCGTCTTCGTGATAGATGCGATGTGCGGTTTCGCTCTCGGCCGCTCCCGCTGCCATCATGAGCGGAATGAGATGGTCTTCGTGCGGATGCGCGACGCGCGCGGCCGGCGCGCGCTGCCACGAGATCAGCCGTTCCCGCCTTGTCTGCGGATCGGATTCGCTCAGGGCTGCGTGCAGCCAGTCATCGAACGCTTTGGACGCGTCGTGCGCGCTCGGGTCCATGCGCCGCAGGTTGTGGTAGCTCAAGCCGCTGCCGACGACGAGCACGCCTTCCTCGCGCAGCGGCGCGAGCGCTCGGCCCGCGGCAAGGTGCGTCTGCGGGTCGTACCCGCGCTTGAGCGAAAGCTCGAGCACCGGCACATCGGCGTCCGGATAGATCGCATACAGCGGCACGAACGTGCCGTGGTCGTAGCCCCGCTCGCCATCGAGACGTGCGGGCAAGCCGGCCGCGACGAGCAACTCGCGCACGCGCGCGGCTACCTCCGGCGATCCCGGCGCGTCGTAACGGATCTCGTAGGTGTGCGCGGGGAAGCCTTGATAGTCGTAGATCATGGGCGGCCGCGCGCCGGACATGACGCTGAAGTCATCCTCTTCCCAGTGTCCCGACACGACGAGCACGGCCCTGGGCTTGGCGTGTCCCAACTGCCGCGGGATGTCCTGAAGCGACGCTTCCAGCGTGTCATACATGCCGCCGAGTTGCGGTTTCATGTGCGTCCACGGCCCACCGCCGTGAGAGAGGAAATACGTGGGTAGCCGAATGGTCATGGGAATTCCTTTGTAAGCGACGGTCTGTCGTTCTGAAGTCCGAGTCTCGCCACTGTACCAATGCGGAAGCCGTCCGATTAGCCGGCGCGGAAAGGAATGTTCGTGCAACCGAATGCATAATGCGGCATGGACCTCGACGACATCGCCGTGTTCGTGAAAGTGGTGCAGGCCGGCAGCTTCAGCAAGGCCGCGCGCCTGCTCGGTATGCCCAACACGACCGTGAGCGCGAAGGTCGCGCGCCTCGAGAAGCGTCTGGGCGTCACCCTCATCCGGCGCACGACCCGCAAACTGCACGTCACGTCCGCCGGACAAGCCTACTTCGAGAGGTGCATGCGCGGCCTCGCCGAGATCGAGACCGCAGAGGCCGAGCTCAGCTCGAGCTCTGTCGAACCGCGCGGTGTTTTGCGGATCACGGCGCCAGGCGACGTGGCGCATGGCCTCCTGCCGCCGATTGCAGCGCGTTACGTCGAGGCCTATCCGCACGCGAGCCTGGAGATCATCGTCACCAACCGCGTCGTGGACCTGGTCGGCGAAGGCGTCGATCTCGCGATCCGTGCTGCTCGGCTCAAGGATTCGACCCTCGTCGCACGCAAATGGCTGTCCTTCACCGGCGGCTTGTGGGCAAGCCGCGAGTACCTGTCCCGACGCGGCACGCCGAAGGCGCCTGTCGACCTCGAGAGCCACGAATACCTGATTCTCTCCAGGGTCGCCCGGGATGCACTGCGGCTGAGCGACGGCCACAGGAAGATCGAAGTTTCGCTGAAGGGGCGCATGGTCACCGATGATCTCGACACGGTGCTGGCGCTTGCTCGCCAGGGTAGTGGCATCGCCGGCTTGCCGGACTTCCTGGCGCGCCGATACGCCGACGACGGCACGCTCGTGGGCGTGCTCCCGCAATGGAGCTGGATCACCGGCTCGCTCTCTTTCGTTTACCCCAGCCAGCCGTTTCTCCCCGCGAAGGTGCGTGCTTTCATCGATCTCGCGCTCGCTTCGTCGCGGCACGCGTAGGCGCGGTACAGTCGAGCTCGCACCGCTAGTTGGCAGCGGCCTCGATTGTGCAGCCGGCTGCACAGACTTTCCTGCCCACGCCCGCTAATCACATGGACTTGCGCTCGGTATAGTCGACTCGAAGCCATTGCTGAGGAGCGTCGAGATGATCAGAGTCGCCATCGTTACCGGAAGCACGCGTCCAGGACGCAACAACGAAGCGGTCGCGCGCTGGGTGCACGACATTGCTAAAAAACGCAGCGACGCCGAGTTCGAGCTCGTCGATATCGCAGCCTACAACCTGCCGCTGCTCGACGAAGCGGTGCCGCCGAGCATGGGCAAATACAGCCACCCGCACACCAAGGCATGGGCCGAAAAGATCGGCTCGTTCGATGCATATGTGTTCGTCACGCCCGAGTACAACCACGGCACGTCCGGCGCGCTCAAGAACGCCATCGACTATCTGTTCCGTGAGTGGAACAACAAAGCGGCCGGGTTCGTGAGCTACGGCAGCGCCGGCGGCGCACGCGCGGTGGAGCAGCTGCGGCTCGTCATGGGCGAGCTCATGGTTGCCGACGTGCGCGCTCAGGTGATGCTGTCGCTCTTCACCGATTTCGAGAATTTCTCGAAATTCAAGCCCGATCCCCGGCATGTAGCCGAGGTAAACACGATGCTGGATCAGGTCATCGCCTGGGGCCACGCGCTGAAAACCGTACGATCGAAGTAAGATTTTGGCCACACGACCGACTGACCCATGCCCGCGTTGTTGACGAGAATGTCGATCCGCCTACTTGCCGAGATCGAGCTTGTTCTCTCTGATCAGATCCGATCGCTTGTTCGTCTCGGCGTTGATGAAGCGCCCGAACTCTGCACGACTCAGGTGCAGCGTCCGTCCGCCGAGCGGAGCGATCCGCTGCTTGAATTCAGGCGTCTGAACCGATGCCTGAACGGCCTTGAACAAAGTATCGACGATCTCGGCCGGTGTGCCGGCCGGCACGAACACGCCGAACCAGTTTCCGGCTGCGAAGCCAGGAATGCCGCTTTCCGCCACCGTCGGCACTTCAGGAAGCAGCTCCATGCGCTCGGGGCCGGTGACGGCGAGCGCCTTCAGCCGACCGGCCTTCACGAAAGGCAGCGCAGTGTTGGCGTCGCCGGTCATCATTTCTATCTGACCGCTGACGACGTCGATGATCGCCGGCGCGGCGCCTTTGTAGGGAACATGCTGCAGCTTGATGTGCGCGCGTGCCATCAGCAGTTCGCTTGTCAAGTGCGGCGCCCCGCCCGTGCCGGAGGACGCAAAATTGATCTTGCCCGGCGCGCGCTTCGCCAGCGCGATCAGCTCGCGGATATTGTCCGGTGGGAAACTGGGATTGGCGAAGACGACGAAGTAGATCGCGACCACCGGCGCCACGGCGATCATGTCGGTCGCCGGGTTGTACGGAAGCTTCTCTTGCACCGGATCGACCGAAACCGTGCCGGATGTTCCGAGCCCCAGCGTATAGCCATCCGGGCGCGCTGCAATCAACGTCTTCATCCCGATGGTTCCGGCCGCGCCCGGCCGGTTGTCGATCACGACGGGTTGCCCGAGGCGCTTGGACATCTCCGAACCGAGCTGGCGGCCGATGAGGTCGGTTGCCCCGCCGGGCGTATACGGCACGATCAGATGGATCGGGCTGCGCGGATACGGCTGCGCGTGGGCGATGACACCGGCGGCCGTCGCACACGCGGCGAGCAGTGCTGCGGCCGCGGGCCGCAATGCCGGACGCCGCGACGCGCGCGGCTGCGTACACCTCGTCTTGATCTCGTTCATGTTCAGCCTTCTCTGTGTGATCGGGTTCGAAACGTTCCGGAAGCGCGCAGCCCCAGCGGATGCGCGCGGTCGTTCTCGCTTACTTACACGGCATGGCCTGCCGCATGTCCTTCGGCGGTGGCGGCCATGACGTTGCGCGCCATGACACAATCGCCGATCAGGCGCGTTTCGATGCCCGCCGCACGCAACGCCGGGAGCAAGCGCTGATCGGGAAGCCGAGGCGTCGAATAGGCAAGAAACGCGAGCGGTTCGAGAACGGTCCGCTCTGCCGTGTAGACCTGCTCGATCTCCAGCGCGCCGCTTTCCATCCGTTGCGTCCAGCGCGGTTCGGACAGATGGGCGATCCGGATGCCTTTACGGCTGAGCCGGCGCAAGATGCCTTGGCGCGTGACCAGCGGCGTCTCGTCCGCGATCGAGTGACGCGGTGTCACGATCCAGGCCTCGTCGAAGATTTCGCGCAGCCGCTGCGCCGAGGCATAGGTGCCCTCGGTGTGGTCCATGTCGAAGATCACCGCCACGCCGGGCTGACGAGCGCGCGCCTTGACGAGTCCGGCCATGGCCGAGCGCAAGTCGAGCACCCAGCCTTCGGCGCGCACCTCGTCGGGCAGCCAGCGCGGTGCAATCATCGTCGATCCGGTTGCTAGGATCACTATGTCGGCACCTGCCGAAAGAATGTCCTCGATGCCGGCTTCGACGCCGAGCTCGAACTTCGCGCCTGAGCGCTGGGCCGCTGCGTATTGATAATCGAAGACGCTGCTCAGCGCTTCGCCGCCAGGCAGGAGCGAGCGCAGCCTCACCTTCCCCCCGACGTCGCCCGAACGTCCGAAGACCGTCACCTGATGCCCGCGCTCGGCAGCGACCCACGCCGCTTCGAGACCGGCCACACCTGTCCCCACCACGACGACGCGCCGGCGCTTCGATGCTTTGACCGGCTGGTAGTCGACTTCGTCGGGGAGCGCGACACGCGGATTGTTGTCGCATGCGATCGGCGCCCCCGACACGTTGAGTCCCCAGCACGAATTGCAGGAGACGCAATACCGGATGTCGTGCGCGCGGTCTGCAGCGGCCTTGTTGACCCAGGCCGCATCCGTCACCAGCGGACGGCCCAGGCCGATCAGCTCGGCTTCACCCCGTGCCAGGATGCCCTCGGCTTCGGCTGGATCGGTGATCCGCCCGAGGGCGACGACGGGAATCGGCGGGAGTGTGCGTCGCAACTGCTCGAGCAGCGGCATGTAAGGCGCGCGCGGGCTGTGCCCGTCGGGGACGTGCATTTCGAGCGAGCGGGCATGGCTGCCCTGGGCGAAGCACAGATACTCCAGCGTGCGTCCGCGCGCGAGCTCGCAGCCGATCGCCGCTGCCTCGGTGGGGCCAATGCTGCCGGGCACACCGTCGTCGCCCGGCAGCTTCAGGCCGATGATGAAATCCGAGCCGCATGCGGAGCGAATGGCATCGACGATCTGCGCCACGAAGCGCGTGCGGCCCGCGCGGTCGCCCCCGTATTCGTCCTCGCGCAGGTTGGACCACGGCGAGAGGAACTGATGAAACAAGTGGCCGTGACCGCATGAGATTTCGACGCCGCTGAAGCCGCAGCGCTGCACGCGCGCCGACGATTCCGCGAACTCCGCGACCATACTGCGAATCTCGGCCGCCGCCAGGGCTCTAGGCACGCCCCAGCTCAGGTCGTCCGGCTGCGTCGTGGGCGAGATCGGATCGGAAACCCGCCCGGGCGTGTGGCGTCCCCGACCGGGGTCCTGCAACTGTGCGAGCAGGCGGCAGTCGCGGGACTCTGCCGCGTCCGCCATGCGCGTGAGGCCTTCGACGTTCGCATCGTCGTACGCACGGACCTTGTAGTTCACATCCTGATGCCTCGCCATGCTGAGCGGCTCCGTGACCATCAGTGCCGCACCACCAGCCGCACGATTGGCGTAATACTGGATCAGCCGGTCCGTGACGCGGGTATCGATGCCCAGCCGCGTGGTCATCGACGCATGCACGACGCGGTTGCGCAGCCGCTTGCCGGCCAGCGTCATGGGAGCAAGCAGGTGGGGATAGGCAGGATGTTCTTGCATAGGCGAGATCCGGGCGAAGGTGTTGAACTATATCAGCCCTGTGCGCGCAGCCGGCCCTCTCACTACCCTGGCAACTATGGTTGACCGCGTGCCAGACCGACGCTAGAGTTGAACCGAAGGGGCCGCAACGCAGAATTCCTTTGCTCCGAAGATCTTGTCGTGCGGTCCGCCGATCAGTGCCCGCCACAGCAAGGATAGCGGCGACCAGTCCAAAGGGAGGGAACGACCCGATGACAAGCCTAGATCGCTGCTACAACATCTTCGATCTGCGCGAGGCGGCGATGCGCCGCCTGCCCAAAGGAATCTTCGAATACGTCGACAAGGGCACCGAGGACGGGATCTCGCTCGAGGAAAACCGGGCGGCGCTTCAGCGCATCAAACTGCGCACGTGCTTTCTCAACGACTGGTCGAAGCGCGACCTGGGCACCGAGATCTTCGGTAGCCGCATCAATTTGCCGTTCGGAATCGCTCCCACGGGCAGCGCCGGATTGATGTGGTATCGGGGCGAGGTGGAGCTGGCGAGGGCCGCTGCGGCGGCGGGCATTCCCTTCACGCTGGCCATGGGTGCGCTGACCTCCATGGAAGAAGTAACGAAGGCAGTGCCCGATGCGCGCAAGTGGTTCCAGCTTTACCCGTGGGCGGATGAGGCGGGCAACTACGAAATGGTCACGCGTGCGCGCGACCTGGGCTGGGAAGCTCTGGTGGTGACGATCGACCACGCGCCGGGCCGCGGGCGCGAGCACAACGAGCGCAACGGTTTCTCCTTCCCGTTCACGCCCAATATGACGGCGGCGGTGGACATGGCGATGCATCCGGGCTGGATGTGGCGCGTGATGCGCAAGTACCTCACCCATGAAGGCATGCCCACGAACGCCAACTATCCCGAGCGCTACCGCTTCTCGGTGATCGACGGCAAGAAGCGCGTGCGTCCGCAGCGATTCGAGGCGATGACCTGGGAGCACATCCGGAAATTCCGCGACTTCTGGCCGCGCAAGCTCATCGTCAAGAGCATCTTGTGCGGTGATCAGGCGAGGGCAGCGGTCGATGCGGGCGCGGATGCCGTTGTGGTATCGAATCACGGCGGACGCGCCTTCGACAGCGCCATAGCGACCATCGACATCCTGCCGGAGGTCGTGGAGGCGGTCGGGGATCGCTGCACCGTCATACTCGACAGCGGCATCCGCCGCGGCAGCGACATCCTCAAGGCGTTGGCCCTCGGCGCCAAGATGGTTCTGGTCGGCAGGGCAACGCTGTACGGCACGGCTTGCGGCGGGCAGGCGGGCGCCGCGCGGGCGATCAAGATCCTTTCGGACGAAATGGAGCGGGCGTTCGGCTACGTGGGCGTGCGGCGGATCTCCGAGATCGGTCCGCACATCTTCGCGCAGCGCGATCGCGGGGTGGGAGGCTCCGCGCAGGCAACGGCGCGTCCTCACGCCATTGCCGAACCGATCAGCAAATCGGCATAGTGATAGCGGGCGGACCGAACCCCGCACTCGGCCACAGCGACGAATCGACGACCATCGGCCGTACCCTCCGGAGCACACCACTGTGTGGCCGCCGTAGAACAAGCGTCATGCCAGCGCGAAGCGGGAATCCGGAGGCGGGCGGGTCGTGCCCCTTGCAAGTCAGCGCCTCGAACTGCCTGGCGCCGGAACCGCCGCTGATGGCCGTGTAGAATCGCGGCAGGAGGAGGACGATTGGATACGCGTTTCTGGTTGATCCAGATATTCAACGGCGTTTCCTACGGCGCGCTGCTGTTCCTGCTCGCGAGCGGTCTCACGCTGATCTTCGGCGTGATGCGCATCGTGAACCTGGCGCACGGCGCGTACTTCCTGCTCGGCGGCTACGTGGCGCTGTCGGTGATCTCGAGCACGGGCTCGTGGCTGCTCGCGCTGCCGGTGGCGGCGCTCGCCATCGCCATCCTCGGCCTCGTCATGGAGCGCGTGTTCCTGCGCCCGCTCGGCTTCGATCCGCTGCGCCAGGTGCTGCTCACGGTCGGCTTCGCCTTCCTTTTCCAGCAGGCGGCGCTCGACATCTGGGGCGGCGACAACCTCATCATCGATCCGCCCGAGGCGCTCAATGGCAGCTGGGTGGTGGGCGGCCTGTACCTGCCGGTGTACCGCGTGTTCATGATCGCCTTAGCGGGGGCCATCGGCCTCGCGCTGTGGCTCGCCCTGGAACGCACGCGCATCGGCGCGATGGTGCGCGCTGCGGTGGACGACGCCCAGATGGCGCGCGGCGTGGGCATCGATACTTCCAAGGTGTCGATGTTCATATTCGCCCTCGGCGCGTTCCTCGCCGCGCTCGGCGGAGTGGTCGGCGGCGCCTTCCTCGGCGTCTACCCGGGGCTCGACTTCGAGGTGCTGCCGATCGCCTTTGCGGTGGTGATCATCGGCGGCATGGGCAGCCTCGCCGGCGCCGCAGTGGGGAGCCTCCTGGTCGGCCTCGCCGACAACTTCGGCAAAGCGTTGCTTCCCGAGCTCGCCTACTTCAGCCTGTACGCGCCGATGGTGTTGATCCTCGCCATCAAGCCCACCGGCCTGCTGGGCAGGGAATGACATGAGTCCTGGCTACAAGATCCTTCTGGTCATTCTAGGCATCGTCGCGCTGGGGGTGGCTGCGCCCTTCGCCGGCTCCTATATCCTGATCCTGCTCACCCAGGCGCTGGTGCTGGGCATCATCGCCATGAGCGTCGACCTGCTGCTCGGCTATACCGGGCTGCCCTCGCTCGGGCAGGCGGCCTACCTCGGCGTCGGCGCCTACCTCACCGCGATCCTCGCCAGCGAGCACGGCTTCGGCCTGGAATGGGGCTTCTGGGTGGTGGTGGTGCTCGGCCTGCTCGCCGGCGCCGCCCTCGCGGCGCTGTTCGGCCTGTTCGCCATCCGCGCGAGCGGGGTGTACTTCCTGATGATCACGCTGGCGTTGGGCATGTGCATGTGGGGCCTCGCCTACCGCTGGAATTCGCTCACCGGCGGCGACAACGGGATGAACATGCCGGGGCGGCCGTCGTTCGGCATCGACCTTGCCGACGACCTGAACTACTTCTATCTGGTGCTGGGGTTCTTTACCGCGTCGCTCGCCGCGCTGTACGTGCTGGTGCGCTCGCCCTTCGGCCGCAGCCTGGTGGGAATCCGCGAGCGCGAGTTGCGCATGCGCGTCCTCGGTTACAACACCTGGCTGCACAAGTACATCGCATTCGTCATCGCCGGCGCCTTTGGCGGCCTCGCCGGGGTGCTGTGGGCGCACCTCACCGGTATCGTCAGTCCCGGCGACGTGATCCTCACCACCTCGGTAGACGTGCTGTTGATGGTGGTGCTCGGCGGGTCCGGCACGCTGGTCGGCGGGGCGATCGGCGCCGCGGTGGTGGTGTTCCTGCGCGAGTATCTCGCCACTATCGTGCCCTGGTGGCAGTACGTGCTCGGCGCGGTCTACGTGCTGACGATTCTCTATCTGCCCGGCGGCCTGATGGGCATCCCGGCGCACATCGGAAACTCATCGAGGAGGAGCGGATCATGAGTCATACGCGGATGGTTGGAGCAATCGGCTTCGGCCTGGCGCTCGCCGCGAGCGCGCCGGCCACTGCGCAGGAGCTGCGTATCGGTTTTCTCGCGCCGATGACCGGCATCTTCGCCCAGATCGGCAAGGACATGTCCAACGGTTTCGAGCTGTACCTCGAGGAGCACAAGGGCCAGCTCGGCGGGGCCAAGGTGCAGTTGATCGTCGAGGACACGGAGGGCAAGCCGCCGGTGGCGGTGCGCAAGGCCGAGAAGCTGGCGCGCCAGGACAAGGTGCACCTGCTGATCGGCGGGCTGCTCGCCTCGACCGGCTACGCGCTCGCGCCGGTCAGCAGTCGCCTGAAGACCTTGTACCTCCTGTCGATCCCGGCGGCCGACGACCTCACGCAGCGCGACCTCCCCAAGTACCCCTACATTTTCCGCACGGGCTGGACCAGCTCGCAGCCGCACCACCCGCTCGGCCAGTGGGCCTGCGACCAGGGCTACAAGCGCATCGCCACGGTCGGCGCCGACTACGCCTTCGGCCACGAGGTGGTGGGCGGATTCCAGCGGGCGTTCGAAGAATGCGGCGGCAAGGTGGTACAGAAGATCTGGCCGCCGCTGGGCACCAAGGATTTCGGGCCCTACATCCCGACCATCAAGCGAGACGTCGACGCGATCTTCTCGCTGATGGTCGGCCCGATGGCGCTGCAGTTCCCCAAGCAGCTGCAGGCCGCCGGCATCAAGAAGCCGCTGATCGGCGGGGGCACCAGCTACGACGAGTTCGTCCTGCCCGCCATGGGCGACGAGGTGCTCGGCCACGTCTCCGCGCTGCAATACAGCGCGGCGATCGATACGCCGAAGAACCAGTCCTTCGTCAAGAAGTACCGCGAGAAGTACGGCAAGGTGCCCTCCTACTACTCGGAGAGCAACTACGCCACCGCGCAGATGATCGACGCAGTGATGAAGCTCAACAAGGGCAAGTGGCCGGGGCCGCAGCAGTTCATCAAGCAGATGTCCGCCCTCAAGATCGAGGTGCCGCGCGGCCCGGTGCACTTCGACGACATGCGCAACCCGGTGCAGAACATCTACATCAAGAAAGTGGAGAAGAAGAAGATGTTCGGCTATCCGAACGAGGAGCTGTGGAACACGGTGATCAAGACCTACCCGGATGTCAGCCAGTTCTGGAAGTACGACAAGAAGGAATACCTCAAGACGCCCCTGTACAGCCGCGACTACCCGCCCTGCAAGTACTGTGAATGAGCGCGCTTGAGCTAAGCGCGCTGTCGAAGAGCTTCGGCGGCCTCACCGCGGTGCGCGGGGTGACGCTGCGCGTGGAGCGCGGCGAGCGTAAGGCGATCATCGGCCCGAACGGCGCCGGCAAGACGACGCTGTTCAACCTGATCACCGGGGTGCTGCCCTCGAGCAGCGGGCGCATCCTGCTCTTCGGCCGCGACGTCACCGGCTGGCCGAGCCACCGGCGCACCGCTCTCGGCATGGCGCGCACTTTCCAGATCACCAGCCTCTTTCCCCGGCTGTCGGTGCTCGACAACGTGCTGCTCGGCATCGGCGGCGTACGGCGCACCAAGTTCGTAATGTGGCGCTCGGCTGCCGGCGATCGGGAATCGCACGACAAAGCGCGCCGCCTGCTGGAGGAGGCGGGCTTCTGGGAGCGGCGCGATGCCGAGGTGCGCCACCTTTCGCACGGCGAGCAGCGCCAGATCGAAATCCTGCTCGCCCTGGCAGCCGATCCGCAGCTGCTGCTGCTCGACGAGCCCGCTGCCGGGCTCGCCTCGGGCGAGTCGCGCGAGATGGCCGAGCTTCTCAAGCGGCTCGATCCGAGCCTCGCCATCCTGCTCATCGAGCACGACATGGACGTGGTGTTCGACGTCGTCTCGCACATCTCGGTGCTGCACTTCGGCGAGGTGGTGGAGGAGGGCAGCACCGCTGCGATCCGCAGCAGCGACAAGGTGCAGGAAATTTACCTCGGCACCGCATGAGCGCGATCCTGCAAGTCGAGGACATCCACACCTACTACGGCGACGCCTACGTGCTGCAGGGGCTGTCGCTCGTCCTGGAGGAGGGACAGATCCTCGGCTTGCTCGGCCGGAACGGCGTGGGCAAGACTACGCTGGTCAACTCCATCGTCGGCTTCAACCCGCCGCGGCGCGGCCGCATCGTGTTCAAGGGCATCGACATCACGCAGATGTCCTCCTTCGAGACGGTGCGCGCCGGCATGGGCCTGGTGCCGCAGGGGCGGCGCGTGTTTCCCACCCTGAGCGTCGAGGAGAACCTGCGCGTGGCCGAGGGTGGCAATCGCCGGCGCGGCTGGACCCTCGAGCGCGTCTACGCGCTCTTCCCGCGCCTCGAGGAGCGGCGCCGCCAGCGCGCGCGCACGCTCTCCGGCGGCGAGCAGCAGATGCTCGCCATCGGCCGCGGCCTGATGACTAACCCCGACTGTCTGATCATGGACGAGCCCTCGGAGGGGCTGGCGCCGATCATCATCCAGGGTCTGTGGCAGGCGGTAGCCCGGCTCAAGACCGAGGGCCTGTCGATCCTGCTGGTCGAGCAGAACGCGTCCCTCGCCTTGCAGCTCGTCGACTACGTGCACGTGATCAGCAAGGGCCGCGTGGTGCACTCCTGCGACGCGCGCAGGCTGCTGGCCGACACCGAGGTGAAGTCACGTTACCTGGGAATATGACTTCGCGGAGGTACCCAGCGCCGCGCGCCAGTCAATTCAGCGCACCGGCTCCGGCAACGAAAACCACCGACGCACCGGGCCTTCGCGCCCGGAGAAACGTCCGAGCCTCTTCCAGCCGGTCGGCGTCGAGATAGGCCCTGAGCAGGGTGAATTCGATCAGATCGTGCTGCGCGCGGCTGCCGCCGATGCGTTCGCTTTGCTTGGCCAGCGGGGCGAGCGCGGCGATCGCCGCTGCATAGTCGCCGCGCTCGAACGCCACGAAGCCGCGCGCGAGCTCGGGCACGAAGGCGCCGGACGGGTAGCGCCCCGCGCGCGCCGATTCCTCGATCTGCCGGCAGCGGGTACCGAGGGCATCGTCGTCTTTCAGCACGGCGTTGGCGAGCATGACATGCAGATCGGCGAGCCCTGCGCCCGGCCGTGGCAGCGCGCTCGCAGCATAGTCGTACAGCGTACGCCACGCGGGCTCGTTGCGCGGATGGCCGGCCAGCTCGGAGCGCCACAAGAACGCCACACCGTCCCACACCTTCTGCTGCGGTCCGCCCGGGTGTCGGTCGGGCGCGATGGCATCCCGATAGCGCTGCTGTGCCGCCGTCCAGTTGCCCGCGGCAAGCTCGATCAGTGCGAGATGCCAGCTCAAGTGCCCATTGAACGCGCCCTCACGCGGATACGTGGCGAGCCAGGAAGCCAGAAAGTCGCGCCCCCAGTTCGCATCGCCGCTTTCGTAGCTGACATGCGCGACTCCGTGCGCGCAGTGTGCGTTCCTGGGATTGAGCATTACGGATCGTTCGATCTTCGGGCGCGCCTCCGCAGCCCGGCCGTCCTCGCCCAGCGCGATCGCGTGATAGGAGAGGAACCAGTAATCGTCGCCGTAGTGCGGGGCGAGACGGTCAAGCAACTGTGCGATCTGCCGCTTCTGTCCGACGCTACCCGAGCTGCCGAGGAGCCCGTTCGGGTTGGTGGCAATGGCAACCATCAGCGCATCGCGCGGCCACTGATCGAGATGGTCATATAGCACCTTGACGGCAGCGTCGGTCTGGCCCGAGAAGGCGAGATCGAAGAAACCGATATGCCCCGCCTCGCGTGCCGATACGCCGGCGGCCGAAGCCTTGGCAATCGCCATCGCCTCGCGCGCCGCGGTCATATTTCCTTCGCGCGCGAAAACCTGGGCCCTGCCGGCGTGCGCAAGGGCGAGCCCGGGTTCGATGGCAAGCGCACGCTCGAAGCACTCCATCGCGCCCGGATACAGAGTGAGCGCGAGCTCGCAGCCCTCGAC
>JBOIEI010000888.1:0-8787 GCA_050741055.1 Burkholderiales bacterium
GACATACGGTTGCGGAACCAGTTCGCTGGGGCAACAGCCGCTGCATCCCGCGCTTCACCTTGGCGTCGGCGCCGGTATGATCCTGCGCCGCAATGAATGGGGGCACGCTGAGGATTACTTTGCGTTAACCAACGCAACCGTCGTATCCAACATCCGGTTGCTGAAGCCCCATTCATTGTCATACCAGGCGAGGCACTTGACCAGGTTGCCCGAGACCTTGGTCAGTGTCGCGTCGAAAAAGCTCGACTCGGTCGTGTGATTGAAATCGACCGACACCAGTTGGCCCGTGCTGTAGCCGAGAACGCCCTTGAGCTCGCCTTCGGCGGCGCCTTTCATCAGCGCGTTGACCTCTTCCACGCTGGTGCTGCGCGCGGCGACGAAGGAGAGATCCACGATCGAAACGTTGATCGTCGGCACCCGGATCGCAAAGCCGTCGAGCTTGCCGTTCAGCTCGGGCAGGACCAGGCCGACGGCAGCCGCGGCGCCCGTCTTGGTGGGGATCATCGACTGCGTGGCCGAACGCGCGCGGCGCAGGTCCTCGTGATAGACGTCGGTGAGCACCTGGTCGTTGGTATACGCATGCACCGTCGTCATGAGCCCGTTGACGATGCCGAGCTTCTCGTGCATCACCTTGGCGACCGGCGCCAGGCAGTTGGTCGTGCACGAGGCGTTGGAGATGACGGTGTGGCTCGCCTTGAGCGACTTGTGATTGACGCCGTACACCACCGTCGCGTCGACGTCCTTGCCCCCGGGCGCCGAAATGATGACCTTCTTCGCGCCGCCCTTCAGATGCGCGCCGGCTTTCTCCTTGCTGGTGAAAAGACCGGTGCACTCCAGCACGACATCGACCTTGAGATCGCCCCACGGCAGCTCTGCGGGATTGCGCACCGCGAGCACCTTGATGCGATCGCCGTTCACCACCATCGCATCACCATCGACCTCGATCTTGCCGCCGAACTTGCCGTGCACCGTGTCGTAGCGGGTGAGGTGGGCATTGGTCTCGGCGCTACCGAGGTCGTTGATGGCGACGATCTCGATCGGATGCGATTTGCCCGACTCGTAATGGGCACGCAGGATGTTTCGGCCGATGCGGCCATAGCCGTTGATGGCAACGCGAATGGTCATGACGGGCTCCATGCGGGAAAGGAATTCCGACGCACTATTCTAGCGCCATCGCCGCAGGGCCTGTACTCACGCAACTACCACACCCGCACGGCTCGCGCGCCGATCAATGCCCGTGCACGTGCGACCAGGTTGTCCACGGTGAAGCCGAAGAACTCGAACACATCGGCCGCAGGCGCCGATTCGCCGAACCGGTCGATGCCGATCACGTCGCCCTCCAGCCCGACGTACTTGCGCCAGGGGTCGGGCACGCCGGCCTCGATCGCGAGGCGCACAACCCCGCGCGGAAGCACCGCGTCGCGATAGGCGGCGTCCTGTCGATCGAACACGGTGGTGGAGGGCATCGACACCACCCGCACTGCGATTCCATCCGCGGCCAGCTTTTCGCGCGCCGCGACGGCAAGGGCGATCTCCGAGCCGGTCGCAATCAGGATCGCGGCCGGCTTGCCGCCGTCGGCATCGACGAGCACGTAGCCGCCGCGCGCGATCGCTTGCACGGTTTCGTCCGAGCGAGCGTTGAAGGCGAGATTCTGCCGGCTCAACAGCAGGCTGGTCGGGCCGTCCCGGCGCTCGAGCGCCGCAATCCAGGCCACCGCCGTCTCGGTGCTGTCGCACGGCCGCCACACGTCCATCCGCGGTATGAGCCGCAACGTCGCCGCATGCTCGATCGGCTGGTGCGTCGGACCGTCTTCGCCCAGCCCCACCGAATCATGGGTGAAGACGAACAGCACGCGTTGGTGCATGAGCGCGGCCATGCGCAGCGCGTTGCGTGCGTAGTCGGAGAAAACGAGGAAGGTGCCGACATACGGGATGAGACCGCCGTGCACGGCAAGGCCGTTCGCAATCGCGCACATGCCGAACTCCCGCACGCCGTAGAAGATGTAGTTGCCGCCGCCGCGGGAGATCGGCTTGGAGGCCGAGGCCATGGTGAGATTGGATGCGGCCAGGTCGGCCGATCCGCCGATCAGCTCGGGCAGCTGCGGCAGCAGGGCCTCGAGCACGTTCTGCGAGGCCTTGCGCGTCGCGACGGTCTCGCGCTTGGCGGTCGTCTGTTGCACGAGCTCGCGGCTGCGCCGCGCCCAATCGGCAGGCAACTCGCCCGCCAACCGCCGGCGCAGCTCCGCGGCCTCGGCGGGATACTCGTCCGCGTATCGGCTCAGCTGCTGCTGCCAGTCGCGCTCGAGGCTGCGGCCACGCTCGCGCGCATCCCAATCGGCATAGATGTCGGCCGGGATCTCGAACGGTGGGTGGGACCAGCCGATATTCGCGCGCGTGGCGGCGACTTCGTCGGCTCCGAGCGGGGCGCCATGCGCGGCGCCGGTGTTGGCCTTGTGCGGCGCGCCCTTGGCGATGGTCGTCTTGCAGACGAGCAGCGAAGGCCGATCCTGCACGGCCTGGGCCGCATGTACCGCGCGCTCGATCGCCTCGGAATCGTGCCCATCCACGGGACCGATCACGTTCCAGCCATAGGCCCGGAACCGGGCCGGGGTGTCGTCGCTGAACCAGCTGCGGATGTTGCCCTTCTCGGAATCGATCGAGATCGAATTGTCGTCGTAGAAGCCGATGAGCTTGCCCAAGCCGAGCGTGCCGGCCAGCGAACACGCCTCGTGCGAGATGCCCTCCATCAGACAGCCGTCGCCGCAGAACACGTACGTACGATGATCGATCGGCTCGAAGCCGGGTCGATTGAACTGCGCCGCCAGCGCTCGCTCGGCGATCGCCATCCCGACTGCGTTGGCCAGGCCCTGGCCGAGCGGACCGGTGGTCGTCTCGACGCCGGGTGTGAGCCCGTATTCCGGATGGCCGGGCGTCTTCGAGTGCAGCTGCCGGAAGCGGCGCAGCTCCGCCATCGGCAGATCGTATCCGGTCAGATGCAGCAGGGCGTAGAGCAGCATCGAGCCGTGGCCGTTGGAAATGACGAAGCGGTCGCGGTTGGCCCAGCTCGGATTGACCGGGTTGTGCCGCAGGTGATGGCGCCATACGACTTCGGCGATTTCCGCCATCCCCATGGGCATGCCGGGATGACCGGAATTCGCCTGCTGGACCGCGTCCATCGCGAGCGCGCGAATGGCGTTACAGAGATCGCTGCGGGTGGCCATGGAGGATTCCTTCGAGGACGCATCGATTATCCCGCAGCGCGTCGAGGCGGGGCAAACTCCTTGGGGGTATCGGAGGTTCAGGGTGACGGAGTGAGCGGACTTCTCGCGCCTGCGTCCATCACGCTTCACTCCCCCGCTCAGGAGGCGAAAGGAGCTGGGCCAGTTCACACCGGCTCGTCGTTGCGCTTGGAGACACGGATGCCGAGCTGCTTCAATTTCCGGTAGAGGTGGGTGCGCTCGAGCCCCACGCGCTCGGCCACCCGGCTCATGTTGCTGCTCTCGAGCCCCAGGTGGTGCTCGAAGTAGACCCGCTCGAACGCATCGCGCGCTTCGCGCAGCGGCAAGTCGAGCGGCAGGCTGGAGGCCGGCGTAACCGGTTCCAGGTCGAAGCTCGCCGCAACGCGCTGCACGTCGTCGAGCGTGATTTCGTCCCCGAGCGCGCTCAGGGCGGCGCTGCGAACGACGTTTTCCAGCTGCAGCAGGTTGCCCGGCCAGTCGTGGTTGCGCAGCGCGTTCAACGCCGCGGTGCTGAAGTGCTTCGGCGGCAGCTCCTTGGCCTCGATGCCGCGCGCGAGCATGAGCGACGCGAGCTCGGGCACGTCCTCGCGATGCTGGCGCAGACTCGGCACCGACACCGTCACCGCGGAAAGCGCACCGAAAAGGCGTACATCGAAGGTGCCGACGGCCACCATGTCGGGCAGGGAGCGCGACACCGCGCACACCAGGCGCGCATTGTATTTGTCCAGTTTGCCGATGAGCAGCAGCAGCCCCCGCTGCTCCAGGCGGGCGAGCTCGCTCACGTCATGCAGGAACAACGTGCCGTCGCGCGCCTTCTCGGCGAGCTCCATGGGCGCTTCGGCCAGCATCCCGGTGCTGTCCGGAGCGACCCAGGGCGTGTTCGGCTGGTGCAGGAAGCGCGCGCACACTTCCGCGCCACTGCCGGGCTCGGCCGCGACCAGCACGGGGCTGCGCAGGCTGCGTACCCGTTCGAGCCGTTGCTTCAGCTCGTTGATGACGGCCGAACGGCCAAGGCTGCCGAGCGAAAGCGGCGCGTGCGGCTCGACCGCCCCGCGCTTGAGCGCGCGGCCCACCGTCCCGAGTAGCTTTTGCAACGCGATCGGCTTCTCCAGGAAATCGAAGGCGCCGATGCGGGTTGCCTCGACCGCGGTCTCGATGGTGCCGTGCCCGGACATCATCACCACGGGCATGGTGAGCATTCCGCCGGCTGACCATTCCTTGAGCAGCGTTATGCCGTCGGTATCCGGCATCCAGATATCCAGCAAGATCAGATCGGGCCGGTTCTGAACGCGCATCTCGCGCGCCTGGCTCGCGTTCTCGGCCAGCCGCACCTGATAGCCCTCGTCGCGCAAAATCTCCGACAGGAGCTCCCGGATCCCCACCTCGTCGTCGACCACTAGTATTTGTTGCATCGATTCGGTCTCCAACCGTCCTGTGCGTCTGCTCCGGGCCGTGACCCCTGAGCGCTTTTCACACCGCGCTTTTCACGCCGCGCTTTTCACGCCGCTCTGGCCGCCACGCCGATCGGCCCGAGCGGCTGGCCGCTCATCGAGCAACGGCCGTGCGCGTGCCAGCCTCCGCGCGCTTGGGCAATTCGATGCTGACCCGCACGCCGTGCGGTTTCAGATTCTCGATCGAGACGCTGCCGCCGTGATCTTCGATGATCTTCTTCACGATGGAAAGCCCGAGACCCGTGCCCTTCTGCTTGGTGGTCACATAGGGCTCGAATACGCGCTGCATCGATTGCTCCGGAATGCCGCAGCCGTTGTCCTCGATCGATAGGCGCACGCTTCGCCCCGTGTCCTCGCTCTTGACCAGGATGTGCGGTTCGGCGATCTCGGCCAGCGCATCCTGGGCATTCTGCACGAGATTGTGGAACACCTGGCGCAGCAGGCGCGCATCGCCCTGCACGGGCGGCAGCTGCGGCGCAAGCCGAACCTCCATGGCGCGGCCGAGCGTCTCGTACAGCCCGAGCACTTCGCGCGCGAGCTGGTTGAGATCGAGCGCCTGCAGCCGCGGCTCGGGCGAACGGGCGTACTGGCTGAAGGCGTCCACCATGCTCTTCAGCGCCGCGACCTGCTCCACGATGAGCCGGGTCGATCGCTCCAGCATTTCGCCATCCGCCGCCGCCAGCTTGGCGCTGAGCTTGAGCTGCAGGCGTTCGGCCGACAACTGGATCGGAGTGAGCGGATTCTTGATCTCGTGCGCGAGCCGACGCGCCACTTCGCTCCAGGCCGCATGGCGTTGCGCCTGGATCAGCTCGGTGATGTCGTCGAAGACCACCACGTAACCGCCTTCCGTATCGCTGCCGAGGCCGGCTCCGCGCAGCAGGATCGTTTTTTCCAGGCCGCCCTGTTGGAGCGTCGCCTGGCCTTCCCATTCGGCGTCTTTCGCCTGCGCGAATCCGTCCGCGATCGCGCCGGCCAGCGGCGCGAGCTCGGCTGCGCTCTGCGCGATGTCGGCGAGCTGCACGCCCAGCAGCGGGTCGAGCTCCAGACCCAGGATCGCGCCGGCGCTCGGGTTCGACGAGCGTAGCCGCATTTGAACGTCGAACGACATTACCCCGGTGGAGAGGTGCGCGAGCAGGCTTTCGAGGTAGCCCTTCGCGCGCGCGAGCTCGAGCTGATGATGCTCGGCCGATTCGCGCGCCTCGCTCAACTGCTCGATCATGGTATTGAACGACTGCGTCAGCACCCCCAGCTCGTCGCGGCTTTCGACCGGGATATGCTGACTGAAATCGCCATGCGCCACGGAGCGCGTACCATGCGCGAGCGTGGCGAGCGGTGCCGCCAGCTTCTCGCTCAAAAGGAACGCCAGCAGGAACGCGGACAGCAAGGCCACCAAGAGCGCGAGCGTCAACGTCACCCCGTACAGCCGCTTCAGGCCCACCCGCGCGAGCAACAGCTCCTGGTAGTCGCGATAGCCGCCCTGGACCGCCTCGGCATCGGCTGCCATGTGGCTCGGCACCGGCTGCAGCAACTGCAGCGCACGCACACCCTCGCTCAACGACGGTATGTCCAGCGGCACCACGACCCGCATATACAAACCACCGCCTTCGCCTGCGGATTCGATTGCGGCATAGCGCTGCAGCTGTCGAACCTGCTTGAGCGCGGCATGCGAAAGCGTCTCGGGCACCAGGCCCACCTGCTCGTTGCCGGCGTAGCCGACGATGCGCCCGCGGCTGGTGAAAAGCGTGGCTTCGCGCACGTGTGCCTGCTCGCGCAGGCTGCTCAATGCGCTCACCTGCTCCTCGCGCGGCAGGCGCGATAGCGTGAGGCTCATCTCGTCCGCCTTTTTCGCCAGCTCCTTGAGCATGCCGTCGAGCATGCCGCGGCCCAGGCTCAAACCGCCCTCCAAGGCCTTGTCGACGCGCACTTCGAACCACGATTCGATGGAGCGCGCGAGAAACTTCACCGACACCGCGTACACGAGCGCTCCGGGCAGGAGCGACATCAGCGCCAGCAGCAGGACGAATCGCAGCGCGAGGCGCGAACCGAATTCGCGCCGGCGCAGGCGTCGTCCCAGCCGCACCAATTGATAGACCAGGAGCGCGACCAGGATGAGAACGAGCGCCCCGTTGACCAGCAGCAGCGTCGGGTAGTGTTCCGCGAACATGGTCGTATTCGCGGTCGCGGTGGACAACAGGTACAGCGCCACGGCCCCCAGGCCCACGCACAACACGACGGCATAGCGCATCGCGCGTGCGAAGCGCCGGCGGCGGGTGCGGGCGGACTGCGCGTTCACGGGGTCACCGCGAACCGACGCCAATCCGAGCTCAGATTCCACTCGCGCGATCCGAACGCGGTGATCTGGAACGGCTTGGGAAGCTGCGACACGTCCAGGCGCATGCGCACGGCGGCCTGGTACTCGGCACCCGGCTGCAGGTCCGACTTATCCGCGACCGGCAGGTTACGCACGCTCGAAAAGAAACGCACCGCCTCGCCCACCGTTGCAAAATTCTGGAACAGCGTTCCGAGCGACACCCGGTATTGGCGCGTGAGCGAATTGTAGGAAAGCTTGTACTGTTGCGCGCTGGTTGCGATCCGGTCGTTGAACCAGTACCAGCGCGGGCGAATGATTTCCACCTCCAGCAGAAAATTGAGCGGAACGCCCTTGCTCAGGATGTCTTCGAGCGTGGGCGTCAGCGCGATCTCGAAGTCGGCGTTCAGGACATATCCGTCTTCGCCGAGTGCGATGGCGGCGCTGCGCACCTCGATATTGTCCGCACGCGCCGCGAGCGCGAGGAACAGCAATCCGGCGAGCGCGAGGAACCGTCTAACGCGCATGTCCCATGCGGGCGCGCACGGCTGAGAGCGGAAGCGGTTGCGCGGACGGGGCGATGGCCGCCGGAGGCTCAACGCCGCTACCCGAGCAGCGAGCGGGCCGCTCAGCGGGGCGACGGTTATGCCCGCTCGAGCAACGCGTAATAGAAGCCGTCATGGCGTTCGTCGGGCAATAGCTGCACATCGAGACTGTCTTGTCCGGGAAGCGGCGCGAGTCGAGCGTCCGCATGGCGTCCGACGAAGTCATCGACCTGGCCCCGGTTCTCCTCGCGGAACACCGAGCAGGTGGCGATCAGCAATTTACCACCGGGGCGCACGACGCGCCACAGACAATCCAGCAGCACGGCCGCGCGTGCCGCCAGCGCCGCGATATCGGATTCGCGGCGCAGCCATTTGATGTCCGGATGGCGGCGCACGACGCCCGAGGCCGTGCACGGCAGATCGGCCAGCACTCGATCGAACGCCTGGCCGTCCCACCAGCGATCGAGCTCGGCGGCATCGGCGCAGACGCTCGCCGCTTCGAGCCCGAGCCGGCGCATGTTTTCGTGCACGCGCTGCATCCGCGCCGGGTCGTTGTCGAGCGCGACCAGCTGCACCGTCTCGCGCTCCAGGATGTGCGCAGCCTTGCCGCCCGGAGCGGCGAAGGCGTCCAGCACGCGCTGGCCCGGACGCAGGTCCAGAAACCGGGCCGCAAGCTGCGCACCGGCGTCCTGAACCGACACCAGGCCCCGTGCGAACCCCGGAATCTGCGCTACCGGCACGGGACGCGCGAGCATGACGCCCACATCGCCGAGCGGGATCGCGTCGATGCCGGCCTGGTGCAGCGCGTTCAGGTAGTCGTCACGTGTGCTGCGACGCGCATTCACGCGCAGGCTGGTCGCTGCGAGACGGTTGCCCGCATCCAGAATCGCTTCCCACCGCTCGGGGTAGGCTGCCCGGATGCGTTCCAGCCACCAGCCGGGATAGGAATAACGGCCCTCGGGCGTCCCGCGCGCGCGCGTCAGGAGCTCCTCGCGCTCGCGCGAGAATCGACGCAGCAGTGCATTGACCATGCCCTTCGCCCAGGTCCAACCCGCTTGCTCGGTTGCGCGCACCGCATGATCGACCACGGCGTACGGGGCGGCCTTGGTGAACGCGAGCTGGTAGAGCGCTGCCACCAGCAGCGCTTCCAGCTGCGGCGCTTTGAGCGGCTTGCGCAGCATCGAGGCGCACACCTGGCGCAAGAGCCCCAGATGGCGCAGGCTGCCGTGCGCAATGTCGAACAC
>JBOIEI010000889.1:0-2594 GCA_050741055.1 Burkholderiales bacterium
GCCGCGCCAGCGCGGCATCGGGTGCATCCGCGAATGCGAGCGGAGCGACGTAGTGCTTCCCCTGCGCCTGGCTGCTCACACAGTTGGGCGTTTCGGGACAGGGCGCGAGCCTGCCGTCGCGTACACCGAGATCGGCCGGAGATATGGCGGAAAACATCGCGTTCGACAGCGGGCAGACGCCGGGCCAAAGCGGCAACGCCGCAAACGCGGCGACAATCGCAGCCGCCGCTCGCACGCGACCCGGCCGCACCCTCATGTTAGAACGGAATGTCGTCGTCCATGTCGGCAATCCCGGCGGGATTCTTGGCGGGCGCCTTGGCTGCCGCACCCGCGGCGGGCTTCGCAGCCGGGCGTGCAGCCGGCGCATCGTCGCCAGCATCGTAGGAGGGCGCGCCTGCGCCTGGCCGCGAACCGAGCATCTTCATCTCGGAGGCGATGATCTCGGTGGTGTACCGGTCCTTGCCCTCCTTGTCGGTCCACTTGCGCGTTTCCAGGCGCCCTTCGACGTACACCTGCGATCCCTTTTTCAGGTATTCGCCTGCGATCTCGGCCAGGCGCCGATAGAAGGTGACGCGATGCCACTCGGTCTTCTCCTGCCGCTCACCGGTGGTTCGATCCTTCCAGGTGTCCGTGGTCGCGAGTGTGGCGTTGGTGACCGCTTCGCCGTTGGGCATGTAGCGCGTCTCGGGGTCGCGCCCCAGGTTGCCGATCAGAATGACCTTGTTGACCGATGCCATTAGCTCTCTCCCGCAATGAGTTTCAACACATCCTCTTCGTCGAAGGCCCGCGCATCGACCTTCAGGTGCGCCATGCGCGCACCCGCCTGCAACTTCACCTCGCGCACGCCCGGCAGCGCATGCAGCCGCTCGCGCAATCCGGCCGCACGCCGCCCGTCCAGCGGCGGAAGCGGGTATGTTCGTATGCTGCTTGCATCATAGCTTCGCATTCCCCAGGCCGCGAGCAGCCATACCGCCATCAGCCCCAGGTTCATCGCCAGCAGCGAGGTGCGGCCCCAGTGTTGGGCGAGATAGCCGGCGAACGCGCTTCCGCACGAGGCGCCCAGGAACTGCACGGTGCTGTAGACCGCGATCGCCGTTCCGCGCCCGCCGGCTGGTGCCGCCCGCGAGACTTGGGCTGGCAGCGCCGCCTCCAGCAGCATGAACCCCGCAAAGAATACCAGCAGGGCAATGCCGATGCCGATAAGACTTTGGGCGCGAAAAAGGAGTAGGACCTGGCTCGCCGCAACGACCGCAATGGACAGAAGAAACACCGGCCTGGAGCGACCCTTGCGATCGCCGAAGTGCAGCGCCGGGACCACGTACAGAGCCGAGCCGAGCAGCACCAGCGCGTACACCTTCCAGTGTTCGTGGCCGTCGAGCCCGACCTCGACCAGATCGAACGGAACCGTGATGAACAGCGACATCAGCACCGCGTGCAGAGCGAAAATGCCGACGTTGAGGCGGTTCAACTCCCGGTCGCGCAAGATCTCCGCGATCCGGACCGGTCCGCGCGTCGCGTTCGGATTCGGTGCCGGCGGATCGGGCAGGCGCACGACCACGACCATCGCGGCCAGCGCCAGGATCGCGGTGAGATAGAAGATGCCATCGACGCCGACGATGCGCCCCAGCCAAGGTCCTAGGACCAGAGAGGCCGCAAAGCTCGCGCCGATCATGGAGCCGATGATCGCCATGACCTTGGTGCGATGCTCTTCGCGTGTGAGGTCCGCCGCCATCGCCATCGCCACCGCTGAGACCGCGCCCGAGCCCTGCAGGATGCGGCCCACGATCACGCCGTGAATCGAGGTCGAATAGCCCGCGATCACGCTGCCCGCGGCGAAGATCGTCAAGCCGATGTAGAGCAGCGGCTTGCGGCCGAACCGGTCCGACCAGCGTCCGAACGGGATCTGCAAGATCGCCTGCGACAGGCCGTAGGCCCCCAATGCAATGCCGACCAGCGTGAGATCGTTGCCGCCTTCGAGGCCGGCGGCGTACAGCGCGAACACCGGCAGTATCACGAACAGGCCCAGCATGCGCAGGCCGAAGATGCCCGCGAGGCCGACCGCGGCGCGAAGCTCGCGCGCGCTCATGCGCTCGGATGCGGACATCGGCCAAATGGGAATGGAAAACGAAGTCGAGTATATTAGCAGGTTTGACTTTGCCCGCTCCCACTCAATGAAGCAGGATTCTTCCGCCGCGCTCGCCGCCGCACCCGGTCCCGCCGCGCTCGTCGCGGCACTCAGCCCAGTGGGCGCGGCAACAGGCGTCATCCGCATCCGCGGCGCGCGTACGCACAACCTCAAGAACATCGATCTCGACCTCCCCCGCAACCGCCTGGTGGTGGTCACCGGCTTGTCGGGCTCGGGCAAGTCTTCGCTCGCCTTCGATACGCTCTATGCCGAAGGCCAGCGTCGTTACGTCGAATCGCTGTCGGCGTATGCGCGCCAGTTCCTGCAACTGATGGACAAGCCGGACGTGGATCTCATCGAGGGGCTTTCGCCCGCGATCGCAATCGAGCAGAAGGCGACCAGTCACAATCCCCGCTCCACCGTGGGCACGGTGACCGAAATCCACGACTATCTGCGGCTGCTGTTCGCG
>JBOIEI010000890.1:0-2875 GCA_050741055.1 Burkholderiales bacterium
GTGGATCTCCAGCCCTTCGGTGAGTTGCCGGCCGACGGTCAGCACCGGATTGAGCGAGGTCATCGGCTCCTGGAAGATCATGCCGATCTCGCGGCCGCGCACCTTTCGCATCTGCTCCTCGGTCAGAGCGAGGAGGTCACGGCCCTTGAACATCACGCTGCCGGACACGATGCGCCCGGCCGGTTCGGCGATGAGGCGCATGATCGAAAGCGCACTGGCGCTCTTGCCGCATCCCGACTCGCCCACCAGGGCGACCGTCTCGCCTTCCTCGACATCCCAACTCACGCCGTCGACTGCCTTCACGATGCCGGACCGGGTGGAGAATTGGGTCACCAACGAGGAAACCGAGAGCAAGGTTGCCATGAGCTACAAGAATCCGGTAGGCGGTGGGCATGCTGCGTTCATGGACGCAGTTTATCGTTCCAGCCAACGGAAACGATACCGGAAGAACACGCACGGACGCTAGCGGATCCGGCGACTTTCGTCGCCGCAGTGCACAATCAGCGGGTCGCCGCATGGGGCTGGTGCCGATACGGCAACGCTGCCATCTGCCGGCAGGTCAACCGGCTGATCGCGGCGTAGCCTGCAAGAAGCACGACCGACGGCGGCCAGACTGATCGCGGTGGACTGCAAGAAGCACGACCCGCGGCGGCCAGACCGACTTCGGTGGAGCCCGCAAGAGTCAAGACATGACCCCCAAGGCAGTGTCGGCCACGGCGGCGCGGATCTGATCGATGCCGGCGGGATCATCCAGCGTGGTCAGGTCGCCGGGGTCGCGACCCTCGGCCAGCGCCTGGATGCTGCGCCGCAGGACCTTGCCCGAGCGCGTTTTGGGCAGCAGCGTTACGAAGTGCACGCGCGCCGGGCGTCCGATCGCGCCGATCTGCTTGTCGACGAGATCCAGCACTTCGCGCTCCAGGGTGCTGCGCGCATGCTCAGCGGAGAGCTGCGATCCGTCCTTGGCGACTGCGAACGCAAGCGGCACCTGCCCTTTCACGGCATCCTGCACGCCGACCACCGCGACTTCCGCAATGTTGGCATGCGCGCACACGGCCTCTTCGATCTCGCGCGTCCCCAGCCGGTGACCGGCCACGTTGATCACGTCGTCGGTGCGTCCAAGGATGAAGTAGTAGCCGTCGCGGTCGCGAATCCCCCAGTCGAACGTGGAGTACGCCTGCTTGCCGGGAAAACTGCCGAAGTAAGTCTCGACGAAGCGCTCGTCCTGCCCCCACACCGTGGTGAGACAGCCGGGCGGCAGCGGCGGCACCAGGGCGACCACGCCCTTGTCGTTGTCGGCGACCTCCGCGCCGGTGACCTCGTGCAGCAGGCGCAGGTCGTAGCCGTAAGCCGGGAAGCTCGGACTGCCCCACTTCAGCGGCGTCGCCTCCACCCCGGGATATGCGGAAAGTATCGCCCAGCCGGTTTCGGTCTGCCAGTAATGGTCGATCACCGGCCGGCCGAGCGCATCCGAAATCCAGCGCGCGGTCGGCTCGTCGAGCGGCTCGCCGGCGAGGAACAGGTGCTTGAGCGAGCGCAAGTCGTGCTTGCGCAGATAGGCCGGATCGTGCTTTTTCAGTACCCGGATCGCGGTCGGCGCCGAAAACATGACCGATACCTGGTGCTGCTCGACGATTCTCCACCAGATGCCCGCATCCGGACGGATCGGCACGCCTTCGTACACGACCGTGGCCATGCCGGCGACGAGCGGCCCGTAGACGATGTAGGAGTGGCCGACGACCCAGCCGATATCCGAGGTCGCGAAATAGGTCTCGCCCGGTTCGCCGCAGTAGATATGCCTCATCGATGCGGCCAGCGCGACGGCGTAGCCGCCCGTGTCGCGCTGCACGCCCTTGGGCGTGCCGGTGGTGCCGGAGGTGTACAGGATGTACGAAGGTTCGTTCGATTCGAGCCAGGCGACCGGCACCCGTGCGCCCGCATGCGCGCCGCGCAACGTCGCGAAGTCGAGGTCACGGTCCTCGACGCGCTGCCCGCTTCGATCCAATCCCCGATCCAGGATCACCACCTTGGCCGGCGGATGTTGCGCGAGTCGCAACGCCTCGTCGACCAGCGGTTTGTAGGCGATGGTCTTGCCCATGCGCATGCCGGCATCGGCCGTGATCATCACCGCCGGGCACGCATCGTCGATGCGCGCGGCCAGGCTGTGGGAGGCGAAGCCGCCGAAGACCACCGAATGGATCGCCCCGATGCGCACAGTGGCGAGCATCGCGAAAAGCGCCTCGGGCACCATCGGCATGTAGATGAGCACGCGCTCGCCCCGGCGCACGCCCAGCGCTTGCAGCATGGCGGCGCAAGCATTCACCTCCTCGTACAGCTCGGCGAAGGTATACGTGCGCTCGGCCCCGGTTTCGGTCGAGATGTAGATGATGGCCGGCTGGCTCGCCCGCGCCGCCAAGTGACGATCGACCGCGTTGTGGCAGAGATTGGTCGCGCCGCCCGGGAACCAGCGTGCAAACGGCGGCCGGCCATAGTCCAGCACCCGATCGAACGGCCGCTGCCATTCGATCAGGGCCGCCTGTTCGCGCCAGAATCCGTCGCGGTCCTCGAGCGAGCGGCGATGAAAGTCGCGGTAGCTCTCTGCCATGGTCTCCTCCAACCGCCTGGATTCCCGCTTGCGCGGGAATGACGCCCTGTTACGACGGTCTGTTACGTCACCTGCTACGTCGCCCCCGCGCAGGCGGGGGCCCAGGATCGTTTTCCTCCGCATGCACGGCCTCCCAAGCCGACGACGCGGCGCTGCGCCCGATTTACTCGAACGCCACCACCGCGCGCCCGCGAATGCGTCCGGCGAGCATCTCGCCACAGTACGCCGGCACATCAGCGAGCGCAATCCGGTGCGCAATGGTCTCCAGATGAC
>JBOIEI010000891.1:0-1935 GCA_050741055.1 Burkholderiales bacterium
CTCGTACACGGCGCTGGTGAGAAGCAGGTCGCCGGCCGGCGAGCCGCTGGAGAAGATCTTGCGGCCATTGATCCTGTAGCCGCCGTCGACTCGCGTCGCCGTACCCGAGCCGTGCAGCCAGTCCGAACCGCCGCTCGAGAGCAGAATGATGCGCTCGGCGGCCACGCGCTTGAGCAGGCCCTCCACCGGTGCTTTCTGATTGCGCCAGCGCCACTCGGCCATCATGACCTGGTGCGTGTGCATGGAGAAGGCCAGCGCGGTCGATCCGCAATAGCGCCCGAGGGCCCGTATGACCTCGCTCATCTCGGCATGGGGCGCGCCGGAGCCACCCAGCTCGAGCGGCACGCCTGCGGCGGTCAGTCCGGCCGCCTTGAGGTCGACATAGTTATCGGCTACGAAGCGGTCGGACTCGTCGGCAGCCGCCGCGCGCTGGGCAAAACGCGGCCCGAGCTCTGCGTGCACGAGAGCGACCCAATCCGTGACTTGCCGCGCGGGCGCGGCGTCGAGCGCAATGATCGATGACATGGCTGCCTCCTGTAGATGGCTACCCCGGGCGAGCGGTCCCGGATCCGGTCGTATGTCGTGCAGATGCGCGGCAAGCGATGGCGCGAAGTATGGGACTGCGCCAACCGGCGCGGTTGATCGCGCGTCCACGGCTTTTGCGCGATGCGCCGGAGTTGCCCATAATGCACCGCCCATGGATGCCCTTTCCGACGCGTTGCGGGTGCTCCAACTGACCGGCGCGGTGTTTCTCGACGCCGAGTTCACCGCGCCCTGGTGCGTGCAGTCCGACTCCGGCCACCCGATCCTGCCGGACGCCCCCAGCGGTCCCAATTCCGTCTTCTTCCACGTGCTTACCGAAGGCCATTGCAAGGCGCGCCTGATCCAGGGCGGGGAAGCGCTGCAGCTTGCCGCGGGCGACCTGATCATCCTGCCGCGCGCCGACACGCACTTGATCGGCAGCGATCTGCGGCTGGCGCCGACGGATGCCAACACGCTGGTCCTGCCCGCGACCAACGGCGGCATGCTCCGGATCGAGCACGGCGGCGGCGGCGAGCGCACGCGCTTCGTATGCGGTTTCCTGAGCTGCGATCACCGGCTGTGCGGGCCGATGCTGGAGTCGCTGCCGCGCATCCTCAAAGTGCCGCTGGGCAATGGCCCGGCATTGATCTGGCTGACCAGTCTGATGCAAGCCGGGACGATGGAGACCTCGGCGCCTCGCCCGGGGGGCGAAACCGTGCTCGCCAAGCTCTCGGAGCTGCTCTTCGTCGAGGCGATCCGGCGCTATATCGAGCTGCTGCCGGAACGGGAAACCGGCTGGCTTGCGGGGCTCCGCGACCGGTTCGTGGGGCGGGCGCTGGCGAAGCTGCACGAGCGCCCGGACTACGACTGGACCGTCGAAGAGCTGGCTGTGGCCGTCGGCCTGTCGCGCTCCGCGCTGTCGCAACGCTTCACCGACCTGATCGGCCAGCCGCCGATCCAGTATCTGACTCGCTGGCGGCTCACGATCGCCGCACAGCGCCTGCGCAGGGACAACGCGAGCCTCGCCCGCATCGCAGCAGACGGCGGCTACGATTCCGAGCAGGCGTTCAACCGGGCCTTCAAGCGCACCTTCGGCACGACTCCGGCGGCGTGGCGGCGCGAGGCGCGCGCTACCGCCGCAGCGGCAATCACCTGAGTCCAGTCCGCATTGTCCAGGGCAGGTGCATCCGGGCCTTGTGCTTGCACGGCCGCAAGTTTTTTTCCGCGGCCGGTCGATTCGGCAGTCGCGGCCTCGACTACAGTCATCAGGGCGCTCGCTGCCAAGCCCGGCACGCGGTGGCCCAATGCAAGGAACGAGCACATGAAAATCGTCAAAATCGCGCTTCTTGCCGTTGCCGCCGGGGTTGCCGCGATCCTGCTGATTGCAGCAACCCGGCCAGATACGTTCACTGT
>JBOIEI010000892.1:0-6292 GCA_050741055.1 Burkholderiales bacterium
CTGAACGATCTGGAGCCGCCCGGTGAAGACGAGCCCGCGCCCACGTTGACCGTGGATGCAACACAGCCAGTCGACGCGCTGGTTGCGCAGACGCTCGACTGGCTCGGAGCTGCGCGCGAATAAGGCGCCGGGCGGAGAATCAGGACGATTCGATCTGTCCGGCCGTGGCCCGGTCGGTGAGCCACAGGCGTTGTCGCGACGGATACGGCCGGCCGGTATGACGCTACGGATGCGGCCAGCCGGTATGCCCGCCTCGCCCGAGATCAGGCGCCGCAGCGCCTCGGCCGTGCGCTGCGCGAGCTCGCCCGGCTTATCGACGATGTCGACTTGCATCGCCGTCCGCGGGCTCGAGCCACCCGCCGAAGGGCGCGATCATCGCATCGGCTTCCTTCGGTCCCCAGCTTCCTTGCGCATACGAATGCACTGGCATGTCTGTGCCGAGCACCGGTTCGAGGATGCGCCACTGCGCCTCGATCGTGTCCTGGCGCGCGAACAGGGCGGTATCGCCGCGGATCGCATCGCCGATGAGACGTTCGTACGCTTGCGTCTCGTCGTCGGGCGCGCTGCAGAATTCCAGCTCCACGTCGTGTCCGCGCATGCGTGTTCCAGGGCTCTTCACGCGCGCGCCGAGCCCGATCTCGACGGCGCCCGGACCGAGCCGGAAGCGGAAATAGTCCGCCGCCGGTGCGTCCTCGAACAGCGCCTTGGGCGGCTCGTGCGAGATCACGCGCACTTCGGTGGCCGTGCGGGCGAGGCACTTGCCGGTGCGGATGAAGATCGGAACGCCGGACCAGCGCCAGGAGTCGATATGCAGCCGCAGCGCCGCGTAGGTTTCGACCTTCGAATCGGCGGCCACGCCCGGCTCGGACCGATAGCCTTCGAACTGGCCGCGAATCAGCTCGTTCGGATCGAGCGGACGCACGCTGCGCAGCAGCTTCGACTTTTCGTCGCGAATCGCTTCGCCCTCGTCGGCGAGCGGCACTTCCATCGCAAGCAGCGCCAGCACCTGGAACAGATGGTTCTGCACCACGTCACGCAGCGCGCCCACTCCCTCGTAGAAGCCGCCACGGCCTTCGATGCCGAAACGCTCGGCCATGGTGATCTGCACCGCGCGCACGTGATGGCGGTTCCACAGCGGCTCGATGAATGCGTTGGAGAAGCGGAAGTAGAGCAGGTTCTGCACCGGCTCCTTGCCAAGGTAATGGTCGATGCGAAAGATCGCCGCTTCCGGGAAGTGCTCGCACAGGGTGCGGTTGAGCGCCTGGGCCGACGCGAGATCGCGCCCGAACGGCTTCTCGATCACGAACCGCCCGTCCTTGCTGCACGGCAGGCGCGCGAGCCCTTTCATGACGGTCCCGAAGGCGTTGGGCGGGATCGCGAGATAGAACAACGGGCGCCGCGCCTCGCCCAGCGCTTTGCCGAGGCGCTGGAACAGCTCGGCATCTTGGTAATCGCCTTGCACATAGGTCATGCGCGTGGCGAGCTTTTCGAATGCGGAAGACTCGAATCGGCCATGCGCCTTGATGCTCGCCGCCGCCTGTTCGCGAAAGCGCTCGGTGTTCCACTCGCTGCGGGCGACGCCGATCACGGGACCGTTCAGGAGGCCGCGCGCGGTCAGCCCCGCCAATGCGGGAAAGAGCTTCTTGTAGGCCAGATCGCCGCTCGCGCCGAACAGCACTACGGTATCGGATACGGGCGCCGTCATGACTGCCGCCCTGACGCGGGTGGCTCGCGATGGCCGCCAAACTCGGCGCGCATGGCGGAAAGCGACTTGTCGGCGAATTCCGCTGCGCCTTGCGAAGAGAAGCGCGAGAAAAGCGCGGCGCTCAGCACCGGTAGCGGCACACCGGCGTCGACGCCCGCCTTGAGCGTCCAGCGGCCTTCGCCGGAATCGCCGACATGGCCGCGAAACGCGGCGAGCTGCGGATCCTTCTGCAAGGCTTGCGCGATCAGATCGAGCAGCCACGAGCGCACGACGCTGCCGTGACGCCACAGCTCGGCAATCGCCGCGAGGTCGAGATCGGAGCGCAGCAGTGCCTCGGATGCAGCCGGACCACGTCCGCGTGCAGCCGCGGCGCGCATGAGGTTCATGCCCTCGGCGTACGCGGCCATCATGCCGTATTCGATGCCGTTGTGAACCATCTTGACGAAGTGACCGGCGCCGTTCGCACCACAATGCAGATAGCCCTGCGGCGCGGTATTCGCGCCGGCGTTGCCGGGCGGTGATGCTGCTTCGCCCGCGCCGGGCGCAAGCGTGCGAAAGACCGGGTCGAGCCGCGCAACCGGCTGCGCCTCGCCGCCCAGCATCAGGCAGTAGCCGTGCTCCAGGCCCCAGATGCCGCCGCTCGTACCGGCGTCGATGTAGTGAATGCCCGCCGCGCGCAGCATGTCTGCGCGCCGCATGGAATCGTGAAAATGCGAATTGCCGCCGTCTATGACGGTGTCGTCGGCGCCGAGCAAGGGGCGCAGCTCGTCGATCGTCGCCTCGACCGCGCCTGCCGGCACCATGAGCCAGACGGCGCGCGGCTTCCCGAGCGTGCCCGCAAGGTCCGACAGGGAATCGGCCGGCCTTGCACCCGCGGCGACCAGGCGCTGCGCGGCGTCGGGCTGCCGGTCGTAGACGACGCAGCGGTGCCCGCCCTGCAGCAGCCGCCGCGCCATGTTGGATCCCATGCGGCCCAGACCGATCATCCCGAGTTCCATAGCTTCACACCTCGATGGCTGTCGTGAATCCGAATGTTATGCCTTGAATGCAAACGCAACACACGCGGCTGCATGCAAGCGCGAAGCGCATGGGCAGCGAGCCCGCAACGGTTATGCCTTTGCGCCGGCCGGACCGCAGCCAGAGGCGCGCGACCAGGCGTTATTGCCGCAGTGTCGTCCTTCCGTATTGGGACACGGACCCGATGCCCTCTTCCGGAAAAATCGACCGCCCTCCCACAACCCTGCCTGGCGCCGCCGTGCGAGGTAAACGCGGAATTGACCCGCGCCAGGCGAGCTTTTCGGTGCGTGCGATGCACGCACGCGATGCAACAATGCCGCACTTCCTGCCGAAACACCGCGACACCGCGAGCCGGTCCTCGATTGCTTGCGCGCGGCATGTCGTCGGAACGACGCGAAGTCACGCCGGAGGACGCAGCCCATGGATGCTCGATTCATTCGTCGCCTTGCCGAAGCGGCACAACGGCTCGGCCGCGGCGAGCGTACGCCCCTTCCGGTCGACCAAGCGTCGAGCCACGACGAGGTCATCCTGACCGGCGTTTTCAATGCCATGCTGAGTCAGGTCGCGGCACTGGACGAGCGGCTTGCCGCGGCCAAAGCCGAAATCGAGCTACAAGTGCAGGCCCGTACGGCCGATCTGAAGGCTGCCAACGCGCAGCTCGAAGCCGCGCTGAGCGGGCATCGTACCCTGGAAGCGAGCCTGCGCGAGACCAAGGAGGCGGCCGAGGCCGCGAATCGCGCCAAGTCGCAATTCCTCGCCAACATGAGCCACGAGATCCGTACGCCGATGAACGGCGTGCTGGGCATGACCGAGCTGTTGTTGTCGACCGACCTGAGCGCGCGCCAGCGTCACTATGCCGAAACGGTGCAGAGCTCGGGCGAGACGCTGCTCAACGTGATCAACGAGATTCTGGATTTCTCCAAGATCGAGGCCGGCCGGCTCGAGATCGAGGCGGTCGAGTTCGATTGCCGTCAGGTCTTGAGCGACGTCGTCAACCTGCTCTCGGAGCGGGCTTCGCGCAAGGGCCTGGTGCTGATGCATCGCACCGAGCGCGCTGTGCCCGAGGTCGTGGTGGGCGATTCGAGCCGCGTCAAGCAGGTGCTGACGAACCTGGTGGGTAACGCGATCAAGTTCACCGAACGCGGCGAAGTGCGCGTGAGCATGAGCCTTGCCGGACGTGAAGGCGACGCCTGCGTCCTGCGCTTCGAAGTGAAAGACACCGGCATCGGCATCGCTCCGGATGCGCTCGCCAATGTCTTCGATGCGTTCTCGCAGGGCGACGCAACGCTGCGTCGCAAGTACGGTGGAACCGGCCTCGGGCTCACCATCGCCAAGCAGCTCGCGCACGTGATGGGCGGGACCATCGGCGTCGACAGCATGCCGGGCCGCGGTTCGACCTTCTGGTTCACGGTACGTGTACCGGCGATTCGCGCTCAGCGCGGCCACGACGCTCTAGCGCCCGCGGCCGATGTGTTGCCATCGAGCTTCATTGGCCGCGTGCTGCTCGCGGAGGACAATTCGGTCAATCGCGAGCTGGCCGTGGCGATGCTGGAAGCGGTGGACGTCGACGTCGCGGTCGCTGTAGACGGGCGCGAAGCCGTCGAGGCGGCGGCGAAAGGCGGAATCGACCTGGTGCTGATGGATTGCCAGATGCCCGAGATGGACGGCTTCGCAGCCACGCGCGCGATTCGGGACCGCGAGGCGCAGATCCAGCAGCGCGAGGCGCGTATCGAGAAGCGCGAGGCGCGCACTGGGGCACGGCTGCCGATTGTCGCGCTTACTGCAAACGCCATGGAAGGCGATCGCGAGCGTTGCCTCGAATGCGGCATGGACGAATACCTGTCGAAGCCGTTCAAGGCGCCTCAGCTCTATGCCATTCTCGCGCGCTGGCTGCCCGCGGGCGAGCCACGGCCGAAGCCGTCCGAGCCTGCGCCGCCGCCTGGGCTCGCAGCCGCAGCCAAGACGCTCGAGATCAACGCGATCGCGCAGATTCGCGCGGCGGGCGGAACCGACGCCGACCGCCTGCTGGAGAAAGTGCTGCGGCTTTACTGCGATTCCGTGCCGCAGATGCTCAAGTCGATGCAGGAAGCCGCCGGCAAGGGCGATTGCGTCGCGTTGCAGCGCGCGGCGCATGCGCTCAAGTCGAGCAGCCACAACGTGGGCGCGGTGCGCTTCGCATCGCTGTGCCGCGATCTCGAGACGGCCGCGCGCGCGGGGCAGATCCGCTTCGATCGGCTCTCGGCGCTGGAGTTCGAATTCGATTCGGTGCGCCGGGCGCTCGAGAGAGTGGCGTGAGGACGGTGGGGCGGGGGAGTGAAGGGTGAAGAGTGAGTGGGTGAAGAGTAAGGGGTGAAGGGACCGCTTCACTTTTCACCTTTCACTCGTCACCTTATTCTTGCGCCGTTCGTCACTTTCCGTTTCCTGCCCTCGCATCTCGTCGGACAGATGCGCCCCGATCATCTGCACCATCTGTGCGAACACCTTGGGCGTGCCGGCGATGAGGTTGCCGCTATCCATATAGCCGTCATTGCCTTCGAGGTCGCCGACCAGGCCGCCGGCTTCGATCACGAGCAGCGCGCCGGCCGCGATGTCCCACGGCGCTAAGCCGAACTCCCAGAATCCGTCCAGGCGCCCCGCCGCCACGTAGGCGAGATCGAGCGCGGCCGCACCCGCGCGCCGCACCCCGGGTGCTTTCTGCATCATCTCGCGCAGGATGGCGAGGTAGGTGTCGATGTGCTTGAACTGCCGGAACGGAAAGCCCGTGCCGATCAGTGCGTCGCCCACCCGTGCGCGCTTCGATACACGAAGCCGGTGGTCGTTGAGAAACGCACCGCGTCCGCGGCTGGCGGTGAAAAGATCGTTGCGGTTCGGATCGTACACCACCGCTTGAGTGAGCACGCCGCGATGCATGAGCGCGATCGAAACCGCGTACTGCGGAAAGCCGTGCAGGAAATTGGTCGTGCCGTCGAGCGGATCGACGATCCAGACGTATTCCGAGCGGCCGGTGGCGCCGCCTTCCTCTGCTAGAATCGCATGTGCCGGATAGGCGCCGCGCAGCGTCTCCACGATCGCGCGCTCGGCCTCCTGGTCGACCTCGGAGACGAAGTCGTTCGCGCCCTTGGCGCGCACGGTCAGCACGTCCAGATTGCGCGTTGCGCGGTTGATCACGCCGCCGGCACGGCGCGCGGCTTTCACCGCGGTGTTGAGCATGGGATGGATGGTGTTCACGTCGTTGCGACTGCGTTCGGCCCGCGGCAATGCGAAGCCGATTCTAACAGGCGCGTTCGCCACGTCCGGAGATCCGTGCGATGGATGAATTCGCAGCGCTTGCGCGGTTCGATCGTGGCGTGCTGAGGTCGGACGAGCGGGGAGCAACGTGCGGTGGATGAATTCGCAGCGCTCGCGCGCATTCGCGTCGTCCTGTGCGAACCGAGCCACCCGGGCAACATCGGCGCCGCCGCGCGCGCGTTGAAGACCATGGGACTCGGGCGGCTCGAGCTGGTCCGGCCCCGCATCTATCCGCATCCGGACGCCGCCGCGCGCGCATCGGGCGCGCTCGATGTGCTGCAC
>JBOIEI010000893.1:0-5520 GCA_050741055.1 Burkholderiales bacterium
GCGTCGGCGCGGCCTGGTAGCCATCGAGCTTGGAGTACCGGATGCAGGCGCCCATAATCAGCTCGTCGAGCAGCTCGATGCGCGCCACGGGCACGCCCGACTGGATCGTGACGATCACGGTATTGACTGCGTCCTCGATGGTCGCAAACGGGCACACCGCCCACGAGATCGCTTCGGGAATGCCGTGCAGGCGCAGCCGGATCTCGGTGATCACGCCGAGCGTGCCCTCGGAGCCGACCAAGAGCCGCGTGAGATCGTAGCCGGACGAGGATTTGCGGGCGCGGCTGCCGGTACGGATGATGCGGCCGTCGGCGAGCACCACCGTGAGGCCGAGCACGTTCTCGCGCATGGTGCCGTAGCGCACGCTGGTCGTGCCGGATGCGCGCGTGGCCGCCATGCCGCCGAGGGTTGCGTCCGCGCCCGGGTCGACGGAAAAGAACAGCCCCGTGTCCTTGAGCTCGGTGTTCAATTGCTTGCGCGTGACGCCCGCTTCGACGCGCGCATCCATGTCTTCGGCATTGACTTCGAGCACCCGGTTCATCCGGCTCATGTCGACGCAGACCCCGCCATGCAGGGCGGCGACGTGGCCTTCGAGCGAGGTGCCGACGCCGAACGGAACGATCGGCACGCGATAGCGCGCGCAGGCGCGCACGATCTCGGCCACCTCGCCGGTGGTTTGCGGGAAGACGACCGCGTCCGGCGGCGCCGGCGCATGCCACGATTCGTCCTGCCCATGCCGCTCGCGTATCGATTGCGCGGTGCTGAAACGCTCACCGAACCGCGCCGCGAGGGCGTCGTGCAGCAGGGGCCAGGCTCGATGTTGTTCAGGCGTGAACGTCATGGCTGCAAGCAACGTCTCGGGATGCGTCATTCCCGCGCAGGCGGGAATCCAGACAATGGGCTGCGTTCGCAATTAAAGCATGCGAAAGCCTTGCGGGGTCAGGTCTTGCCTGTTGCAAGTTAGTCAGTGCGGAATGCAACAAGCAAGACCTGACCCCAGCTAATACTTGTTTGAAACCGGCAGTTCCTGCGCCGGGAAGAGCGTGATGATTTTCGCCCCGTCCGGCGTGAGCACCACCTCCTCCTCGATGCGCGCGGCCGAAATCCCGTCGGCCGCCGGACAGAATGTTTCGACGGCGAACACCATGCCGGCCTTGAGCTCGTACGGGTCCTTGAACGAATTCAGGCGCGAGATGAGCGGGCGCTCGTGCAGCCCGAGCCCCAGCCCGTGGCAGAAATTGAGCCCGAACGCCGCCATTTCGGTCTCGAACCCGATCTCGGTGCTCTTGGGGAAAGCCCGCGCCACCTTGTCCGTCGACATTCCGGGCTCCAGCATGTCGATCGCCCCGTCCATCCATTCGCGCGCCTTCTTGTAGGCGTCGATCTGCGACGGGCTCGCTTTGCCCACAGCGAACGTGCGGTAGTAGCAGGTGCGATAACCCATGAACGACTGGATGATGTCGAAGTACGCCTGGTCACCAGGCCGGATGAGGCGGTCGGTGAAGTTGTGAGGATGCGGGCTGCAGCGCTCGCCGGCGATCGCGTTGATCGCCTCGACGCAATCGGAACCGAGCTCGTAGAGCTTCTTGGTCGCGAGTGCGACGATCTGGCTCTCCTTCACTCCGGGCTTCAGCGCCTCCATGATGTCCTGGTAGACCCCGTCCACCATGGCCGAGGCCGTGTTGAGCAGCGTGATCTCGTCGTGGCTCTTCACCTCGCGCGCGGCAAGCATCATCTGCTGCCCGTCGCGCACCTCGATCCCCTGCTTCTGCAATGCGAACAGCATGCCGGGCTCGCACACATCCAGCCCCAAGGGCATGTCCGCGACGCCCTCGCGCAGCAGGATGTCCTTGATCTCCTTCGCCGCTGCCTCGAACAGTCCCACCTTGGGCCCGATGGCGCCGCGCATGCCGGGGTTGCCCGCGAGGCAATGGTCCTCCGCGAGCCAGGGACAGTACAGCTTGTGGTGCCGCGCCGCCGAGCCGAAATCCCACACCCACGGCGTGCCGGTGCCGGTGAGCAGCGTGTAGCGGATCAGCTTGTCGCGCGCCCACTCGCCGATCACGGTGCTCGAGATGTAGCGGATGTTGTGCTGATCGAAGCACAGTATCGCGCCCATACCCGATGCGGCCAGCGCCTGGCGGGTGCGGGCGAGCCGGTAGCGGTGCAGGCGCTGAAAATCGACGCGCTCCTCGAAATCGACCTGGCTCACGCCGGGGGCCTGCAGCGGCCGGTGCCAGCGATGCCCGGGGTTCAGATCGGCCGGATCGACCGGGATTGCTTCGGGGCGCTTGGACCGCTTTGCCATCTGGCTCCTCGCTTACGTATGTTTTCGTGGTGGCCATTTGCGCACGTCGTCTGTGCTACGGCGTGCCCAGGCAGCGCGCTTCATACTCGCGCCGCAGACTAGGCAATAACGTTGGGCGGGTCAAGGAGGCCAGCCGCGCGAGTCCGTGCGAAATCCGGGCTGGGCCTTGTTTGGGCTACCATCGGCCCTTATCTAACTGATCCCTACCCAGGAACCTGCCCGCCTGGGGGACACCCGAGTACTAACGGACGCCTTCGTCCAAAAGGAGTCGACTCCATGCGTGTGCGTCTCGTGCTGCTGGCCTTGATGGCGGTCATGACCCTTACCGGCTGCGGCTACAACACGTTGCAAAGCACCGACGAGCAGATCAAGGCGTCGTGGGCCGAAGTGCTCAACCAGTACAAGCGGCGCGCGGATCTCATTCCCAATCTCGTCAACACCGTCAAGGCGTATGCCGCGCACGAGCAGGCGGTGCTGACGGGCGTCACCGCAGCGCGTGCGAAAGTGGGCTCGATCCAGGCCACGCCCGAGCTGGTCAACGATCCGGAGGCGTTCGAGAAGTTTCTCGCTGCGCAGCGCGAGATGTCGTCGGCCTTGGCGCGGTTGCTGGTGGTGGCCGAGAACTACCCGCAGCTGAAGGCGGACCAGAACTTCCGCGATCTGCAGGCGCAGCTCGAAGGCACGGAAAACCGCGTCGCCGTGGCGCGCAATCGCTACATCAAGGCGGTGCAGGAGTACAACGTGACCGTGCGCTCGTTTCCGAGCAACCTGACCGCGATGATGTTCGGCTACAAGACCAAGCCGAACTTCACCGTGGAGGACGAGAAGGCGATCGCCGAGCCGCCCAAGGTCGATTTCGGCACGCCGGCCAAACCGCCTGCGGGCTCACCGGCGCCGACGCCCGCGCCCGCACCAGTACCCGCGAAGTGAGGCTGCAACGGTTTTCGCAGTGAGCATCGCTCTGCGACCGGCAAACCCCGCCGGTCGCTTCCGGGCCGGCCGCCGGGCTGCCGGCTTGGTCCTGGTCGCGTGGCTGCTCGTCTTGCTGTGCACGGCGGCGTCGGCGCAGGTCGCCGTGCCGAAGTTGAGCGCCCGCGTCACCGATCTCACCGGCACGTTGACCGCGGAGCAACGCCAGGCGCTGGAAACCCGGCTGGCGGAATTCGAAGCACGCAAGGGCGCGCAGATCGCAGTCCTGCTGGTGCCAACCACGCAGCCCGAAACCATCGAGCAGTATGCGCGCCGGGTGCTGGACGAGTGGAAGCTCGGCCGCAAAGGCATCGACGACGGCGCGCTGCTGCTGGTCGCGCTGCAGGATCGCAAGCTTCGCATCGAGACCCAATACGGGTTGGAAGGCGTCATGCCCGACGCCATCGCCAACCGCATCATCGACGAGATCATCACGCCGCGCTTCAAGCAAAAGGATTTCTACGGCGGCATTTCGGCGGGTGTCGAGCGCATGATCGGCGTCGTCGAGGGCGAACCGTTGCCGCCGCCGCAGGCGAAGGGCGGGCGCTCGGGACACCGGGGCATCAATTTCGAGAGCCTGCTGATGGTTGGCTTCGCGCTCGTGTTCGTGGTTGCCGGCGTGCTGCGGGCGATGTTCGGACGGGTCGGCGGCGCCGCGATCACCGGCGGCATCGGCGCCGTCATCGCCTGGTTCATCGTCGGCTCGCTGCTTGCGGCCGGCGCGGTCGCGCTGATCGTCTTCCTGCTGAGCACCGTTGTCGGTGTGGCGGGACTGGGCCGTTCCATGCGTCGCGGCGGCTACTACGGCGGCGGCTGGGGCGGTGGGGGCTCCTGGGGCGGCGGCGGCGGATGGTCGGGCGGGGGCGGTATGGGCGGAGGCGGCGGTGCCTCCGGCAGCTGGTGAGGCGGCGATGGAGTTTGCGCGCGCACTGAAGCATCTGCTGATCCTGGATCGCATGGCGCTACGCCCGTTTCCGAGCGCGGCGCTGGACCGGATCACGCAGGCGATCGGCGTCTCCGAGCGCTCGCACGGCGGGGAGCTGCGCCTGGTGCTGGAAGCCAACATGAGCCCACTGGAAGTGCTGTGCGGGCGCAGCGTCCGCGACCGGGCACTGGAGCTTTTTTCACTACTGAGAGTCTGGGACACCGAGTACAACAGCGGGGTCCTGATCTACCTGCAAATGGTCGATCACCGTATCGAGATCGTGGCCGATCGCGGCATCAGCCGGCTCGTTGCGCAAAGCGAGTGGGACGCCATCTGCCGGCGCATGGAAAGCGCATTTCGCGGCGGAGTGTTCGAAGCCGGCACCGTGGAGGCGATCGGCGAGGTGACGCAGCTTCTGAACCGGCACTTCCCGCCGGGCGAGCACAATCCGGACGAACTGCCCGACCGGCCGGTGGTCATCGTATGACGCGAAATTCCGGGCACGTCGGCTGCGGCCAACGCTGCGTTCGGAGTTGCAACCGCGCGACAGGGCCGGCAGCGGCGGGCGCTGGAACGCCCCGCGGCTGCCGCTACGTCTAGCGGTATGGCATAGAATTCAACCGACTTGCGCTGGATACGGCACGCAAGCCAACCCCATTCATGGCAACAGGAGGGCACTCCGTGGCTGCGCGCTCGCTCGCTTCGCTGACCATCGCTTTCGGGCTCGTCTCGATTCCGGTCAAGCTCTATTCCGCGACCCAGGCTTCCGCCGGGGTTCACTTCAACCTGTTGCACAAGACCTGCGGCTCGCGCCTGCGCCAGCAGTACATGTGCATCAAGGAAGACGTGGTGGTCGAGCGCGCCGAGATGACCAAGGGCTACGAGTTCGCCAAGGACCAGTACGTGATGTTCACGCCCGAGGAGCTGAAGGAGCTCGAGGAGGCCGCCACGCACGCGGTCGAGGTGAGCGAGTTCATTCCGGTCAGCGCCATCGACCCCGTCTACTACGACAAGGCCTATTACCTTGCGCCGGACAAGGGCGGCGCCAAGCCCTATTCGCTGTTCCTCGAGGCGATGCGGCGCACCGGGCGCTGCGCGCTCGGCCGCTACGCCGCGCGCGGCAAGCAATACATCGTGCTGCTGCGTCCGACCGAGGATGCGCTCATCATGCAGCAGCTGCTCTACGCCGACGAGGTGCGAAGCGCCGCGGACCTGGAGATTGCGCCGGCGGAGGTGCGCGAGCAGGAGCTGAAGCTCGCCACGCAGCTCATCGAGCAGATCTCCAGCGACGAATTCCATCCCGAGGCCTACGAGGACA
>JBOIEI010000894.1:0-5908 GCA_050741055.1 Burkholderiales bacterium
GCGCTTCACCACTTCACCCCAACGGACCATTTCTGCCCGGATGAAATCATCGAACTGCTCGGGGGTGCTCGTCACTGTCTCCACCTGCAGAGTTGCGAGCATCGCTTGGAACTCCGGGGAACGGATCGCGGCTTGCAAGCCTGCATGGAGATCTGCAACCACTTGCCGAGGCGTCGCCGCCGGTACCACGATTCCGTTCCATCCGGTCACGGCGTTGGCAGGCAGGAGGCCAGGCAGTGCAGCTACAGTGGGTAGCGCCGGATGCGGCTTGTCATCGACCACCGCGAGCGCCTTCAGACGTCCTGGCGTGAATCTGCGGCAGTGCGCTCGGCAACGTGTCGAACATTACTGGCACGCGCCCGGCTGTCATGTCCGGGTGCCGTACAAGATCGCAAGTTTCATCGACTTCGCTGCGGAATCGATCGACGCGTTCGACCCCGATGGCCTTACCATGATCCACGAAACGCCGCTTTCCACGCCGGCGCACCAATCGAGGGTCGCGATGCGCGATGCGGCGCCGAGGCGCCCTCGGGGACGTTAATTCCCTGGCATGCCCGCTTCAGGTGCGCGAGCAGGCGCTGAACGCCGCGGTGCTCGTTTTTTTCAGGCGTCGACGCCGGCATCGAACTTGATGCCGATCCGGTCCAGTGCCTCCACCGTGTGCTGGCCATGCTTGCGCTGGATTTCCTCGCGCAGCTCCGGCTGGTAGGCGATACGATCGCCCTGCTGCTCGGTCTGGACGTGGATGATCACGAACAGGCGTCCGGTCTCGGTGGCGGAGATGTTGGTGAACTTGCGCGGGACGCCGGGCGGCACGGAAATGAAGTCGAGCGGCTCGAGCACGACCGCGTGCTCTTCACCCGGGTCGCCCCAAGCAATCTCGAAGCGTCCGCTCAGGCAGAAGAAGTTCTCGATGGTCTGCTCGTGGATATGCATCGCGGGTCCGTCGCCGGGCGGGCATTCGGCGATCGACAGCACCAGCCCCGGCGCGCTCTTGATCGGGGCCTGGGCGCTGCGCCCGGTGTAGCTTTCTGGCACCATCAGGGGATAGACACGGTGCGCGACGATTTGCTCCATGACTTCCATCGGGATGGCGTTGGCCGCTTCCTGCTGGTACTGGTAGGACTTGAGATCCGGGAAGCGCGCGATTCTGCGGCTCATTGCCTCCGGGGTGACCTTGATCGATTTCATGCCGCTCCTCCTTTGTCCGAAGTGCTCGCTCCGATGCTAGCGCTGCGGCGCGGGGCGAACAAGGGTTATGGCAATGCCTCGGCGCGGCGAGCGAGCAGGCAGTACAGCCGATCGCTGTCGTCCTGCGTCATGCCCGGGCTCGGGTCGTCCGGCGCGAACCGCAGCTTGTAGGCGTGGATGGCGGCTGCGGCATTGCGCGTGTCATATCCGAGCGCGGCCAGGCCCAGCATCGGATCGAAGCTCGCGGGCGCCGGCGCGAACGGCGGATCGCACCACAAGCCGAAACCGGATCGCGCCAGCAGGCGCCACGGGAACCAGGCGCTCGGGTCGACCTTGCGTCCGGGCGAAACGTCGGCATGGGCCAGGAAATTGGGCACCGGGATGCGATAGCGCGCCTGGATGTCGGCAAGCAGACGCAACAGCGCGTCGATCTGCGCCTGGGGATAGGGTTCGTCGCCGCTGTTGTCGAGCTCGATGCCGATCGACGAGGAGTTGAGGTCGAAATCCGAGCCCCATTGCGAACGCCCGGCATGCCAGGCGCGATAGCGCTCGTCTACGAGCTGAAACACCTTGCCGTCGCGGGCGACGACGTAATGCGCGCTTACTTCGCGCACTGGATCCGTCAGCGTGCGCAAGGCCCGCTCGACCGTGTCGTTACTGGTGTGATGCAACACCACGTAGCTCGGGCGGCGTTCGTTGAAATTGGGCGAGGGCAACCACTCGGCGGCGGGCGCGCCCAGGCGCTCCGGCGTCGGCGCGCAAGCCGTAAGCAGTACGGCGAGCGCCCAGGCGACCACGCGTTCGAGCGGTGCATGCCGTGAAGAGGTTGCTGGCAATGGCGACAACATGACCGGATGCGATTTTTTGTTCCCGGAGTGTACAAGACGGTGCAATCCGCGATGCTTGCATCGTGGCGTCTACCCGGGAACCTGCCTCTCAGCGGGCACTTGACGCTCCCTTCTCCCCCCGTGAGAAGGGCTGCGGTGGGGGAAGAGACGCCACGACAAGGTTCCTGGGCGCAAGCGGCGACATATGCGTCGTGGCGGCTCTCCGGATGCAAGGTGGCGGTGCTGGCCGGGCGTTGCGCTGGTCTTGCGCCGATGGGAGCGCTGGGTTAACGTGTGTACATCCATACAGGGCCTCGGTGCAACGCCATGCCGCTCAAGACCCACGCCGGCGATCACGGCGCCCCGACCCGGGGACGCGGTGCGACGCTCAATCCCGAGGGTCGCTTCGAGACACGCACGCACGAAGCCGAGGACGACGGCTGGTTCCAGGAGCCGCTGGAATCAAGGCTCAAAACCGTGGTGACCGAAGAGCGGGTGAAGAGCATCATCTCCCGCAACCAATCGCCCGACGTGCCGTTCTCGCAATCCATCAATCCCTATCGCGGATGCGAGCATGGCTGCACCTACTGCGTAGGGGGCGAGACCCCTGTGCTGATGGCGGACGGGACGACGCGACCGATGAAAGAGGTGCGTACGGGGGATGCGATCTACGGGACGGCTCGGCAAGGCTGGTATCGGCGCTACGTTCGAGCGCGCGTACTGGCGCACTGGAGTGTCGTCAAACCTGCGTACCGCATCGAACTGGAAGATGGAACCGCGTTAATTGCTGGCGCGGACCATCGGTTTCTGACAGAACGCGGTTGGAAGTTCGTGGCCGACGCGGCGGCACCGGGCTTGCAACGGCCGCATCTCACCATGAGCAACAAACTCATGGGGACCGGTCGCTTCGCCGAGCCGGTCGCCCAGAATGCGGATTATCGTATCGGTTATCTGTGCGGCATGATTCGCGGCGATGGCTTGCTTGCGTCGTACCATTATTTGCGGATCGGCCGTTCGAACGGCGACCAGCATCAGTGCCGCTTGGCACTGTGCGACATGGAGGCATTGCTGCGAACACGCGAGTACCTGCGTGACTGGCAGATCGATACCGAGCCATTCTTGTTTGTACAGGCCAGCGCCGGGCGTCGCGCCATGCATGCGGTGCGCACCCACGCCCGCGCGAGTGTTGAAACGATCAGAACGTTGATTGCATGGCCCACGGCGCCATTGCGCGCATGGAGCGCGGGCTTTCTTGCGGGCATCTTCGACGCCGAGGGAAGTTACAGCCAGGGTGTCTGGAGGGTATCGAATACCGACCCGGATATCCTCGCACACATATGTTCGGCGCTGGAGGCATTCGCGTTCTCCTATGCTCGAGAAATCGTGCCGTATCAGCACAGGAAACCGGTACATGTGGTCCGTATAAGAGGGGGATTGGCGGAGCATCTACGCTTCTTTCATACGTTCGACCCGGCAATCCTGCGCAAACGCGATATCGCTGGCCAGGCCGTGAAGAGCCAAGCGCGCTTGCGGGTCGTCCGTGTCGAGCCGCTCGGCAGAGCAATGCGCTTGTACGACATTACGACCGATAGCGAAGATTTCGTGGCCAACGGCGTCGTCAGCCACAACTGCTACGCCCGGCCCAGCCACGCCTACCTGAATCTGTCGCCGGGTCTGGACTTCGAGACCCGCCTGTTCGCCAAGGTCAATGCCGCCGAGGTTCTGCGCGAGGAATTGGCGCGCCCCAACTATCGCTGCGAGCTGATCGCGCTCGGCGCCAATACCGATCCGTATCAGCCGATCGAGCGTCGCTATCGCATCACGCGCTCAGTGATCGAGGTGCTGCACGCGCACCACCACCCCCTCGCCATCGTGACCAAGAACGCGCTGGTCGAGCGCGACATCGACCTGCTGGCGTCGATGGCGAGCCGCAACCTGGTCGAGGTGTTCGTTTCCATCAACAATCTCGACAACGACCTCGCGCGCCGGCTCGAGCCGCGTTGCTCCGCGCCCGCCCGCCGCCTGGAAGCTATCCGGCGTCTCAGCGCGGCCGGCATTCCGGTCGGCGTTCTGGTCGCGCCTATCATCCCGTTTTTGACCGACGACCAGATCGAGCGCGTGCTGGAAGCGGCGCACGAAGCCGGAGCGCGGCGGGCCTCTTACGTGCTAATGCGCTTGCCTTACGAGATCAAGGATCTGTTTCGTGCCTGGCTCGAGCATCACTATCCGCTGAAGGCGGCCCACGTGATGAGCCGGGTGCAGGCGATGCGTGGCGGGCGCGACAACGACCCCGATTTCCACAGTCGCATGCGCGGCTCGGGCGAGCTCGCCGAGCTGCTCGCCACCCGCTTTCGCTTGGCGTGCCGCCGGCTCGACTTCAACCGCGATGAGCGCTACGCCGGTATCGATACGACGCAGTTTCGGCCACCCGATCCGGGCGGTCAGCTTGCGCTGTTTTGAGCGGCGTGCAAACCTCGCGACTGCGAATCGCCCCCTGCCCGGAGGATGCCATGAAGCCCGTCGCGCTGTATGTCGGAGAAATGCTCGGCCGTTACGGCTTTCCTCACGGTCACCCGTTCGGGCCGGATCGGCAGGAGGCGTTCTGGGCCGAAACGTGTGCACGCAGTCTCGACCGGCGCGCACAGATTTGCGAGCCGGTGGCGGCGACCCGCGCGCAGTTGGAGCGCTTCTGCGATCCGGATTTCGTGCGCTTCGTCGAAGCGGCTTCGGATCGCGGCGAAGGGTTTTTCGACTACGGCGATACGCCGGCTTTTCCCGGTGCGTTCGAAGCCGTATCGCACGTGGCTGGATCGGCGCTGGCGGGACTGCGCCGGATCATGGAGGGCGAAGTGCGTCGCAGCTTCCAGCCGATCGGCGGCTTGCATCATGCACGCCGCAATGCGGCTGCGGGGTTTTGCATCTTCAACGACACCGGGATCGTGATCGAGACTCTGCGCGCTGAATATGGCATCCGGCGCGTGGCCTATGTCGACATCGACGTCCACCATGGCGACGGCGTGTTCTACGCTTACGAATCGGATCCCGATGTCATCATCGTCGATACCCATCAGGATGGGCGCACGCTCTATCCCGGCACCGGGCACGCGCACGAATCGGGCAAGGGCGCGGCCAAGGGCAGCAAGCTCAATATTGCGCTGGCGCCCGGCAGCGCCGACGAAGTCTTCTTCGAGGAGTGGACGCGGGCGGCTGCGTTCCTGCGCGGATTCGCACCCCAGTTCATCATCCTGCAATGCGGTGCCGACAGTATCGCCGGCGATCCGCTGGCGATGCTCAACCTCTCGCCGCAGGCGCATGCGCGGGTCGCCCGCGATCTATGCGCGCTCGCCGAGGAGTGCGCCGAAGGCCGCATCATGGGTTTCGGCGGCGGCGGCTATAACCGGCGCAACCTCGCGCTCGGCTGGAACGGGGTGCTGCAGGCTTTTCTGGAGGTCTGACTCAAAGCCTTGCGGGTAAGCGCTTGGCCGCCAAGCCCTAACACGGTAACTGCCGTTGGGAGGCAGGAGCATCGCGCGCCCGCCAGGCGGGCACGTTCTCGAATAAAACGAACTCCGTACGACGATGGCGTAGCGCGTGACCTCGGTCACGCCCCGCCGAGACGAGCGGCCGGGATTGGCCGGTGGCCGGCGGCCCTTCCGAGGGGTGCTGCTCCTACAATCGGGTTCAAGGCTTTCCCTTCCGCTGTCGTAGATCGGGTAACTCGCGGTCGCTGGTGGCGGTGCGATCGCGGGACTCGAGGGCGGGCATCGTACCGGAGCGGTTCGATGCCGCGCCCCTTCGGCCTGATCGAAAGCCGTGCCTGGAGGAATGCGTCATGCCGGCAAAGCTGAGCGAGCTGGAGCTGTCCGATCTCGACTTCACGGATACCGTGG
>JBOIEI010000895.1:0-5879 GCA_050741055.1 Burkholderiales bacterium
CCCCTGGTGCTTCGCGGCCCCAGCGATACGCTCGATACGGGTCGCATCGGCTTCGATCACGCGCACACCGGCCGCTGTCGCTCGGGCCGCCAGATCGCGCGCGCGCGCATCGCGCCGGGCCGGGTCGAGATAGATCTCGTGAACGCTGTCGGGACGCCGCCGCAGCCGGCCGACGACCGCGTGGAAGCCGAACAGGATGCGCGTGTCACTCATCGAGCGTGAAGTCGATCCGCATCTGCTCCAGGTCCACGCGCACGAGCTTCACGCCCACCCGGTCGCCGAGGCGAAAGCGGCGCCCGGTGCGGCTGCCGAGCAGCAGATGCCGTGCCGGATCGAAATGGAAGTAGTCGTTGCCGAGCTCGGAGACGTGCACCAGCCCCTCGACATAGACTTCGTCGAGCGCGACGAAGATGCCGAACCCGGTGGCCGCCGACACGCTGCCCTCGAAGTGCTCGCCGATGCGATCGCGCATGTAGTAGCACTTCAACCAGTTGACGACATCGCGGGTTGCCTCGTCGGCGCGCCGCTCGGTCATCGAGCAATGCGCGCCGAGCGCGGCCCAGTCGCCCGGCGAATAGCGCTTCTTCGCCAGCACCGCCTTGATCGCGCGATGCACGAGGAGATCCGGATAGCGCCGGATGGGCGACGTGAAGTGGGTATACGATTCGTAGGCGAGCCCGAAGTGGCCGACGTTGTCCGGGCTGTAGACTGCCTGCTGGAGCGAGCGCAGCAGCACCGTTTGCAGCAGCTGCGCATCGGGCCGGTCCTTGATGGTGCCGAGCAGGCGCGCATAGTCGCCCGCCTTCGGCTCGTCGCCCCCGCCCAGCTGCAGGCCGAAGTCGCCCAGGAACTCGCGCGCGGCTGCGAGCTTCTCCGGCGTCGGCCCCTCGTGAATGCGATACAGCATCGGCTGGCGGTTGCGCTTGAGGAAAGCCGAGGCGCAGACATTGGCCGCCAGCATGCATTCCTCGATCAAGCGATGGGCGTCATTGCGCTGGACTTTGACGATGCGCTCGATCTTGCGCTCCTCGTTGAAGAGGAGCTCGGTCTCGATCGTCTCGAAGTCGATCGCGCCGCGGCGGCTGCGTGCCTGTGCCAGCGCGCCGTACGCTCGTGCCAGGGCATCGAGATTCGCGCATACCTCCGGCGCCAAGCCCTCGCGGCTGCCTTCGAGGAACGCCGCAACCCGCGTGTAGGTCAGGCGTGCGCGCGAATGAATGACTGCGGGAAAGAAGGCGTAGCTCTCCAGCCGACCGCGCGCGCCGATCGTCATGTCGCATGCCACGCACAGCCGATCGACCTCGGGATTGAGCGAGCACAAGCCGTTCGACAGCGCCTCGGGCAGCATGGGAATCACCCGGCGCGGAAAGTACACCGAGTTGCCGCGCTCGAGCGCTTCCTGGTCGAGCGCGGCGCCATGATGCACGTAGTGGCTCACGTCGGCGATCGCGACGATCAAGCGAAAGCCGCCGCTTCCCGCGGCACGGCTGGCACCGCCTGCGCCCTTGGAGAGCGCTTCGCACCAGACCGCGTCGTCGAAATCGCGCGCGTTCTCCCCGTCGATCGTGACCAGCGCGAGGCTGCGCAGATCCTTGCGGCCACGCAGGTCGCGCGCCTCGGGCGCGGGCGCAAAGCGCGCGGCCTCGTCCTCGGCCTCGGGACCGAAGCGATACGGCAGCCGGTGCTTGCGCAGCGCGATCTCGATCTCCATGCCCGGATCGGCGTAGGAACCGAGCACTTCCACGATCCTCGCCACGGGTTGCGCGGCGCGCGAGGGCTGCGCCACGATCTCGGCCACCACCACTTGCCCGGGCAGTGCCTCGCCCGCGCCATCGGGTGCGACCAGCAGCGGCTGGCTGATGCGCCGGTCCTCGGGCTCGATCACGAGAATGCCGTAGTCACGACGCAGTCGTCCCACCACGGTCGCGTTGCCGCGATCGAGCACCTCGACGATCGCCACCTCGCAGCGCCCGCGCCGGTCGACGCCGATCTCGCGCGCCATGACCCGATCGCCGTGCAGGACCTTGTGCATCTGGCGCGCCCCGACGAAGCAGTCGGGCTTGCCGTCGTCGCGAACGAGAAAGCCGTAGCCGTCGCGATGGCCTTGCACGCGCCCACGGATGAGATCGAGATTGTCGACCAGGCACAGCGCGCCGCGCCGGTTCTGCATGACACTGCCTTCGTGCTCGAGGTCTTCGAGGGCTTGCTGGAACTCGGCATGCGCGGGGTTGCCGTAGCCCACTCGACGCGCGAGATCGCGCGGCTGCAGCGGCACGGCCGCGGTGCGCAGCTCGCTCAGCAGCGCCTCCGCGACATTGGAGCCGCGCCGGCGCGTGCTGCGAGCCCGGTTGCGTTCCGACCTCTCAGGCGCACGCCGCTTCATTGACATTCCATGGCTTTGCGTTTAGATTCTGGCGCCTCGCCGAGGTGGCGGAATTGGTAGACGCACCAGGTTCAGGTCCTGGCGGTGGCAACACTGTGGGGGTTCGAGTCCCTTCCTCGGCACCAAAGCGCGGTTCTAAGAATTCGGCAATATGCTCCCGCGAACCCGCGCTCCGCAATGATTTCATCGAGTCCATCGACGCGCCGCGCGCTCAGCCGAACGGATGGCGCAGCACGATCGTCTCTTCCCGCTCGGGCCCGGTCGAAATGACGTCGATCGGCACGCCGCAGATCTGTTCGATGCGTCGCAGATAGTGCTGCGCGCTCGGCGGCAGCTGCGCATGGCTGCGCAATCCGACCGTGCTCTGTTTCCATCCCGCAATGTCCTCGTAGACCGGCTCGCAGCGCTGCAGCGCTTCCGCTCCCACGGGAAGGATATCGCTTAGCGTGCCGTCGATACGATAGCCCACGCCGAGGCGCAAGGTTTCGACGCCGTCCAGCACGTCGAGCTTCGTCACGCACAGGCCCGACACCCCGTTCAACTGGATCGAGCGCTTCAGTGCAGCCGCATCGAACCAGCCTACGCGCCGCGCCCTGCCGGTGGTGGAGCCGACCTCGTTGCCGCGGCTCGCCAGGCGGCGGCCGACGTCATCGTCGAGCTCGGTGGGAAACGGACCCGAGCCCACCCGCGTCGTGTACGCTTTGGTGATGCCGAGCACGTAGTGCAGCGCCTGCGGCCCGATGCCCGCGCCCGCGGAAGCCGCGCCGGCGAGACAGTTGCTGGAGGTCACGAACGGATAGGTGCCGTGGTCGACGTCCAGGAGCGTCCCCTGCGCGCCCTCGAACAGCAGGTTGTGCCCGGCGCGATTGGCTTCGTAGAGCATGCGCGGCACATCGGCGATGAGCGGTCGTATGCGATCGGCATAGGCCATGGCATCGTCCAGGGTTTGCTGGAAGTCGACGATATCGGCGCCGAAATAGTTCTTCAACACGAAATTGTGATAGTCGAGCACCTCGCCCAGCTTCGCGGCGAAGCGTTCGCGTGCGAGCAGGTCCTGCACGCGGATCGCGCGTCTGGCCACCTTGTCCTCGTACGCCGGGCCGATGCCGCGCCCGGTAGTGCCGATCGCGAAATCGCCCTTGGCCGCTTCGCGCGCGCGGTCCAGAGCGGCGTGGTACGGCAGGATCAGCGGACAGGCCTCGCTCACCTTCAGGCGCGAGCGCACGTCGATTCCGGCCGCTTCCAGCGTATCGATTTCCGCGAGCAGATCCGGGGCAGAGAGCACCACGCCGTTGCCGATGTAGCAGGCGACCTGTTCGCGCAGAATGCCGGATGGGATCAGGTGCAACACGGTCTTGCGTTCGCCGATCACCAGCGTGTGGCCGGCGTTGTGCCCGCCCTGGAAGCGCACCACGCCGTGCGCACGATCGGTCAGCCAGTCGACGATCTTGCCCTTGCCTTCGTCGCCCCACTGCGTGCCGATGACCACTACATTCTTGCCCATGCCTAGCGACCCCGTGACCTGAATGACTCGTTGCCTCTTGCGCGCTTGCGCGCATTCTTTTCGACGTGATCGAGGGCACGCACCTGCCAGCGGCCGCCGATCTGCGCGATGACATGGTCGCAGCCGAGCTCTTGTCGAGTATCCCCATGACCCGGCAGCTCGGCAACCACGATCTCGCCCCGCCCGCGCAGCTCGGCAACCAGCCGTTCGAGCTGCGGCGCGCGTGCCGCAGGCGCCAGGATGCGGCGTTGCTCGCGCTTGCCGCATGCGCCCGCGAGCTCGCGCACATCGAGACTGAACCCGGTTGCCGCGCGGGCGCGCCCGAAGGCCTCGCCCACCTCGTCGTAGCGCCCGCCGCGCGCCACTGCAGCGGTGAAGCCCGGCGCGTAAACCGCGAACACCACCCCGCTGTGATAGCGATAACCGCGCAGCTCCCCCAGATCGAACTGGATGGTGCGAGCGAGATCGCGCGTGGCCGCCGCCAACCGCCGTAAGTCGCGCAGCGCGCCGGCGATCTCGGGAAGCCGCGGCAGCCGGCGCCCCGCTTCGCGCAACACCGTTTCGTCGCCGTACAGCTGCGGCAGGAGCTCGAGCGCCTCGCGATACGGTGCTTCGACCTCCCGCAGCAGCGCGCGCAGCTCAGGCAGATCCTTGGCCTGCAGCGCCAGGAACAATTCGTCTTCGCGCCGGCCGTTCAAGCCGCTGCGGCTCACGAGACTGCGCAGCACGCCGACATGGCCGAGGTCGATCTGCGGGGCCGCGATTCCGGCCTGCGCGAGCGCCGCGAGCATGAGCCGCTGCACCTCGATGTCGCTTTCGAGCCCACGGTGGCCGAAAAGCTCCGCGCCCACCTGCATCGATTCGCGCGTGCGGCTGCCGGCCACCGGCAGCGTGTGTACGACGCTGCCCGCGTAGCACAGCCGTGCAACGCCCTTGCGATTGAGCAAATGCGCATCGATGCGCGCCGCCTGCGGCGTGATGTCGGCACGCAGCCCGAGCATGCGGCCGTTGAGCTGATCCACCAGCTTGAAGGTCTGCAGGTCGAGGTCACCGCCCGTGCCGGTGAGGAGCGAATCCAGGTATTCGATGATCGGCGGAATGACGAGCTCATAGCCGTGCGCGACGAACAGGTCCAGCATGCGCCGGCGCAGCCGTTCGATGCGCATCGCCTCCGCGGGGAGCGCGTCTTCGATGTACTCGGGCAGTACCCAGCGCGGGTTCAACGATCGCTCCGACAATGGTCATGACGGCGGCGCTTCGGCCCACGCGCACGCGCGCCGCCGGCCGCACCGCCCTTACCTGACGAGATAAAGCAGCAGCACACCCGCGACCATCGAGCTCAAGCCGAGAAAGCGCACCTGCCCGTCGCTCATTTCGGTCAGGCGCCGAAACGCCTCGCGCCACAGCGCCGGTATCAGAAACGGCAAAATGCCTTCGATCACCAGCACCAGGGCAAACGCGGTGAGCAGCATCTTCGACATCGCACGCCTCTGGCGGCCCGGTAGCGATAGGTCATGCGTGAGCCGCGCTACTTGGCGGGCCGCGCGGGGCTCTTCAGGTACTTGAAGAACTCCGAGTTCGGATCGAGAACAAGCACGTCGCTGCGGCTGCCAAGCCCCGCCCGGTAAGCCTCGAGACTGCGGTAGAAGGAATAGAACTCCGGGTTCTGCTCGTACGCGCGCGCGTAGATCTCCGCGGCCTTCGCATCGCCCTCGCCCTTGATCCGCTGCGCTTCGCTGTAGGCCTCCGCGATGATGACTTCGCGCTGGCGGTCGGCATCGGCGCGGATCTTCTCCGACTCCGCCGCCCCGGTGGAGCGCAACTCGTTGGCAACGCGCTTGCGCTCCGCCTCCATGCGCCGGTATACCGACTCGCTCACTTCCTGCGGCAGGTCGACGCGCTTCAGGCGCACGTCGATCACCTGCACGCCGATCTTGCTCGCATCATCGTTCGCGTTGTCGCGCATGAACTCCATGATCTGGTCGCGCTCGC
>JBOIEI010000896.1:0-8222 GCA_050741055.1 Burkholderiales bacterium
GTCGAGCGGATCGGGCCGCCGCCACCAGCCCAGCACGAGGGCAACCGCAACGGCAAGGATCACCGCGAGCCCGGCCAGCGGCCACGCCGCATAGGACGAAGCGGCCTGACGCATCGCCAGCACCACGACCGTCGCCACGCAAAGGCCCGCCAGCAAGCCGCCGAACGCGTGATCGACGAGGATCTGCAGGTGTCGCGCGCGAGTGAGCCCGACGACTGCCTTGCGTAGGCGTTCCCGGGCAGCCCCCGGGCCGTCCAAGCCGATCCATAGGCTGGGTGCGTCGGCCGCCTGACTCATGATGCGACGGCCTCGCCGGCGCCGCCCCGTGGGCCCGCCATCCCGCGTCGGCTGCGCAGCAGCAGCAGATGCAACACAAGCGCCAAGAACATGCTGAGCCCCGTGTAAAGCGCCATGAAAACCCAGTGGTCCGGTACCGCCGCGAATGCCTGCGGGGTTTGCACGCCTTCCCCCAGCGCGCGGGTCGTGAACGCCACGTGGCTGGTGAAGGGCACGAGCCAACCAATGGGAACGTATACCACGACCAGTATCGTGCGTACGACGAAATGACATTCGGCGGGATGCTGTCCGATCACGAGGTGGGTGAGCGCGCCGCTCAGCCGGTAGAACAAGGCCTGGACCAGCATTGCTGCCATGCACCACGATAGCGCGGGCCATTCGCCGCCGGACACCGCGAAGGCCACGAGCAGCAGCGGTGAGGACAGCGCCAGCAGGTGCAGGCTGTGAATCAGTTGCCCCAGCACGTAGCCGCGCAGGATCCGGCCCAGGCTCAAGGGCGTCGCCAAGGCCCAGTCGCGCAGGCCGTGCTGGCCGGGCAGCACGAATTCCTCCGCGCCGGCGCGCAGCGCGTGGTACGCCGTCGTGGCACCTACGGCAATGACCCCCGCGATCAGCGTGTCCGGGCCATGCTGGCTCTCCAGAACCTGCGCCATTGCACCCTTCGGCCACCACAGGAACAGCACCACCGCCTGCACCGTCAGCAGGGCCAGATAGGCGAGCTGCGCCTTGCCTTGCCGGGTGAGGCCGGCCAGCACTTCGGCGACCAGTGGATTCGTGCGCATTGCCTATCCTATTGCGATCCCATTGCCGATCCTATTGCGTTTCTAACGCGCGTCTCTATTGCGTTTCTAACGCGTCTCTATTGCATTCCTAACGCGTCTCTATTGCGCGCTCGCGGGGCTGCGCACCCCGTTCGATTCGATGCGCCGGGCTTCTCCCTCGTCCGGTTCTGTCGGCCCGGTTTCGCCCGCCGGCGCGGGGCTTGCGGCCACCGCCAGCCGGAACGCGACCAGGGCGCTTTCCAGATGCGTCCAGGCCGCGCTCGCACCCGCCGGCCGCAGCGGGTTCGAGGTATGGGCAATCACCAGCGCATGCCCCGGCCCGGGAAATCCGCTGCGGCCCGCCTCCTGCAGGCGGCGCTGCAGCATCAGCCGCGTCGGCGCCAGCAACTGCGAGGCAGCCCCGGCATGCGACTTGAACAGGTCTTGCCATGATGCCGCGCCCATCTCGATGCCGTGGCTGGAAGCGACCAGCCGGCGCTCGAGGCGCGCACCGGCGGCAACGGTTCCCAACGCGTAAGCATAGCCGTCGAACAGCAGCCACAGGTCTTCCAGGCTGCGCCCGCTGCCGTTGTTCAGGACCAGCCGTGGGCCCGTGTCCTCGGCGTGAACCGAGGCCTCGAGGCGAAACGCGATCACGTCCTCTCCCTCCAGCGCGTGCAGCACGTAGCGTCGCTGGTCGAGCGGCTCGGCATAGGGCCGCGGTCCGCCGCCGAACGCCCAATCCTGCACTTTGCCTTCGCGCAACGCCTGGCGATGCGGGTACAGCACCGGCTCCGCGCCACGATACTCCAGGCGCAGCGGACCGCTGCGATTGGCATACACGCCGAGCTCCACTTCGAGGCGCGCGAAGCCACTGTCGGGCAACGGTTCGATCAGCGCCACCGCCGCCGCCGTGGCGCCCCGAGGAAACGCGCTCGGGCCGAACAGCAGCCACGCCGCCGGCGCGAACAGGATCGGTGCGCCCCAACCCCAGAGCGGCGCCAACCACCGGCGCCGCCCCCCGCGCACGGGGATCGCATAGCCGGCCAGCAGCAGCCCCAGGTAGAGGATGAGGAACAGGAACACCGTGGCCGACGCGGGGAAATCCGCGGCTTCGGCACGGATCAGCTCCATGAGCGGGGTTGCGAGCCCGGGCTCGGATGCACTGGAGGATGTCGTCGGCAAAGGCGGCAGGCGCAAGCTCTGCAGCAACAACTCATGCATGCCATCCCAGCGATCGAAGGGATGGCTCGCCACGTCGAAGGTCAGGTAGAGCACCCGGCCGAGCCCGAGTGCACGCTCCACGATGAGCGGCACGTTGCCTGCGCGCAGTCGCACCTCCCCCTGGAAGGCGCCGAGCCGGTTGACATGGATCGGACGCGAGCGATCGAGCGCAGCGGAAAATGCGCCCTGAAGCTCATCCGCAGCAACGCGGGCAATTCCGAGCGGCACGCCAGGCAGGAGTGAAGCCAGGCGCGGCGTGCGCAGCACCGCATAATCCACCCCGCCGGACACCGCGAGAATGCCGCCCTGCGCAATCCACTTGTGCAGGGCTTCGAACTGGCTTGCGCTCAGCCGTTCGAGCGACACCCCGTGCAACACGATGGCCGCCACGGCGTCATAACCGCGCCAGTGCGCAGGCAGCAGCTCGGGGTGCGGATAGAGCACGCGCAAGCCGTCGACCGAGGCGTCGTTGAGGTAATCCAGATCCGCGTTGCGGCTGAGCACCAGGAGCAGACGCTGGGCGGCGAAACGGGTGCGCAAGTCGATTTCGGCGCGTGCCAGCTCCTCGTCGCCCGAGCGCACGCGAACGACCAGCGGATGCGACAGCCCGTGCGGATGCACGATGAACTGCAGGCTCTTGCGCGAGCCGCGCTGCAGCTCGAGCGTGCGGCGGCGGGAAGTGACCAGCAGCCGGCCGCGCAAGGCATCGTCGCCGGTGACCTGGACCTCCAGCTCTCCAACGAGGTCGCTGCCACGATTGGTCACGGTGACGGTGAGGGGAGTCCAATGGCCGGGCCGGAACGTGTCGGTGAATCCCACCGTCGCTGCGATGTCGATCGTGTCTGCAGCCAGGGCTCGCGGCAGTGCGCAGGCCAGGGCGAGCAACAGGCGCACGAGCAACAGGCGCACGAGCAACAGGCGCAGGTCGGCAAGACGCCGAGGCCTCGCCGATGCGAAGCCGCCTGCTCGCTGTCGGCCGTAGCCGCGCCCGCTGACCGTGTCCCGGCTTGTCATGCGCTATTGTAGTAGCGAGCAAGGAGCGCATGGATCACCCGCAGAGCCGCGATGAAGCGCGTGCATGCGGCGCCGAGGAAGCTCAGAGGAGGCGCCGTTCGTTCCGGCGGCCTCCTGCTCCCCGTATGACCAAGGGTTACGTTGGCGCATCGCTCGTAGCGTAGTTGGCGCATCGCTAGAAGCGAAGTTGGCGCATCGCTCGTAGCGTATCGGGTGCGGCGATAGTCGTCGTATAGGTCCACAAAATGGACTGACGGGACCGAGTGCGACAAGTTGCTGCATGCGCACGCGCCACGAAGCGGCGTTCGCACTAGAATGCGAACGTGGCAGAGCCCGGCCGTGACAGCGACTGGCGCCTGCGCGAAATCACGCTGAGGAGAAGCAAGCATGGCGGAGCCCGGGGTTCCATACGCATACGGTTATCTTTCGCCGCAAGAGGTCCGCTTCCTGGATGCGGCTGTCGAGCGGCTGATACCCACCGACGAGCTCGGCCCGGGTGCGAAGGATGCCGGCGTGAGCTGCTATATCGACCGGCAGTTGTGCAGCATGTGGGGCATGCATGGCCGCAACTACCGCTCGGGGCCATGGCTCGAAGGCACGCCGGAACAGGGCTTCCAGTCGCGGCTCACACCGCAGGAGATCTATCGCGTCGGCATCCAGGAGATCAACCTGTATTGCCGTGCGAAGTACGACAAGTACTTCGAGTTCCTGCCCCCGGCGCAGCAGGAGGAAGTCCTGCAAGCGCTGGAGCAAGGCAAGGTGGATTTGCCGTCGTTGTCTTCCAAGCTTTTCTTCGATCTGCTCTGGCGCAATACCGAGGAAGGATTCTTCGCCGACCCGATGTACGGCGGCAATCGCGACAAGGTCGGCTGGAAGCTGCTCGGATTTCCCGGCGTCGCTTCGGGCGCCTACCGCGAGCACCTCGACAATCCGGAGCTCTACCACGCCGAACCGGTGAGCATTCTGGACATCCGGTTGGGACACGCGCAAGTGGATGCGCAGGGTTTCGCCAAGCATGTGCGGATCGTGAAGCAGGAAGGGAGCAAATAATGACGACGACCAAGATGAAACCGGTCGATGCCGTGGTGGTAGGCAGCGGCGTCGTGGGCTCGATCATGGCGATGGAGCTCGCCAGCGCGGGGCTCAAGGTGCTGTGCCTGGAGCGCGGTCGCATGATCGATCCGCAGCACGACTTCGTAATGCCCTACGTCAACGACGAGCTCAAGTACGACCGCCACAGCGATATTTTTCAGAATCTGTCGCGAGAAACCATCAGCTTCCGCAACAACGCTTCCCAGAGGGCGCTGCCGATGCGCGAGCTGGGCTCGTTCAAGCCCGGCGAGATGGTGGGCGGCACGGGTGCGCACTGGGGCTGCAACGCGCGCCGGTTCCTGCCGCACGACTTCGAGTTTCGCAGCCGGATCATGGAACGTTACGGCAAGAGCTTCTTCCCCGAGGATTGCACCAGCCAGGACTGGGGCGTCACCTTCGAGGATGTCGAGCCGTACTACGATCAGTTCGAGTGCATCTACGGCGTTGGCGGCAAGGCGGGCAATCTCAACGGCGAGATCCAGCCCGGTGGCAATCCGCACGAAGGCCCGCGCTCGCGCGAGTATCCCAATCCGGCGACACGCAGAACGCCGCAGGGCGAGCTGTTCGCCAAGGCCGCGACCGAGCTGGGTTACACGCCGTTCCAGGGTCCGGCCGCCGCCATGACCCAGGACTACACCAACCTGTACAAGCTCATGCTCGGCGAATGCCAGCGAGGCGGATTCTGCAGCAGCCACGTCTGCTCGCAAGGCGCGAAGGCGAACCCGCTGACGGCGGTGCTGCCGGCGCTGTATCGCAAGGAAAACTTCGAGCTGCGCCCGCTATGCAATGTGATCAAGGTCAACACCGATTCGACCGGCAAGAAGGCGACCGGCGTGACCTACATCGATGCCCGCGGGCGGGAAGTCGAGCAGCCGGCCGACATCGTGGTGCTGGCGACCTACTGCTTCAACAACACGCGCTTGCTGCTGCTCTCAGGCATCGGCACGCCGTACGATCCGCAGACCGGGCGCGGCGTCGTCGGCCGCAATTATTCGTACCAGACGGGTGGGCGCGTGCACGTGTTCTTCGATGACCGCGAGTTCAACCCGTTCATCGGCGGCGGCATGGTGAACACGTCGATCGACGACCTGAACGGGGACGTGATCGATCGTTCCAACCTGGGCTTCGTCGGCGGCGCTTACGTGGCTGTGTCGAGCTTCGGGGCGACGCCGATCAAGAACAAGCCGGTGCCGGCCGGAACGCCGCGCTGGGGTTCGGAGTGGAAGAAGGCGGTCGCGCAATACTATCGCCGCTCGTTCGCGATCAGCATCCATGGGTCGTGTCAGAGCTATCGGCACAATTACCTCGATCTCGACCCGACCTACAAGGATGCCAACGGCTTGCCGCTGCTGCGCATGACGTTCGACTGGCACGAGAACGAGAAGAAGATGCTCGCCTTCATGTACGAGCGCATCACCGAGATTGCGAAGGCGATGAAGCCTTCCAAGTACGCCGCGCACCACATCTACAAGAAGTACACCATCGTGCCCTATCAGAGCACGCACAACATGGGCGGTGCGGTGATGGGCGCGGACCCGGCCACCAGCGTGGTGAACAAGTACCTGCAGTCATGGGACGTGCCGAATCTGTTCGTCGTGGGCGGCAGCGCGTTTCCGCACAATGCCGCCCAGGGCCCCACCGAGACTATCGGCATGCTCGCCTGCTGGGCGGCCGACGGCATCAAGGAGAACTACCTGCAGCGGCCCGGGCCGATGGTGTAGGTCGGGCGCCGGACGGGCATACCGCCAGATTCGTTGCCCGTCTAGAGCCCGAGCCCGCCATCGAGCAGGATCGTCTGACCGGTCATGTAGTCGGATGCGTGCGAGGCGAGGTACAGCGCGAGCAATCCTACTTCGCGCAGATTTCCAGGACGCTTGAGCGGGACCGTTTGCTCGGCACGCGCGGTCGTCTGCTTTACGCGCTCCTCGCCCGAGGTCACGACATCGGGAAAGATTCCCGGCGCGATGGTGTTGACGTGCACGTTGTAAGGCGCCCATTCGAGCGCCAGCGCACGCGTGAATCCGGCGAGCCCCGTCTTGGCCGCGGTGTAGAGCACGAGGTCGCGCCCGCCTTGATGCGCGGTCCAGGATGCGATGTTGATGACCTTTCCGGAACGGCGTTCGAGCATGTGGGCGCCGACCGCGCGCGTGCACAGCAACGCCTCGGTCAGGTTGATGTCGATGATGAAGCGCAGCTCCTCGTCGGTCACGCCGGGCGTAGCTTCCTTGCCGGGAAGCGTCACCAGCGGCTTGCGAATGGAGTCGCCAAGGGCATTCACCAGCACGTCGATGCGCCCGAACGTGGCGAGGACCGAATCGATCGCGCGGCGCACGCTGTCGGGTTGCGTGACGTCGGCAACGACCGGAACCACGCGCCGCCCGGAGGCCGCGGCGATGCTCGCCGCGGTATCGGTCACGTACTTGGGCGTCAACGCATTGAGCGCGATGTCCGCTCCGGCTTCTGCGAGCACCTGGGCGATGCCCTTGCCAATGCCACGTCCCGCACCGGTGATGAAAACGACCTTGCCCGTAACATCGTACTCGGCCGGCATCATGCAATCGTCTCCTTGCGTTTTGCGCCGCGGTACGCGTGGTCAGGCTCGCTTATCACGCCGTTTCAATTCGTATCGCGCGGCATTCCCGAATCGATCGCGACCTTGCGCCACTTCACCATTTCCTCCGCGACGAACTTGCGCACTTCCTCGGTGCTCAGGATGTCGACTTCGCCGCCCATGGCGGTGAAGGTCTTCACTGTGGCGGGAGAGCGCATGAACGCGGAGATCTCGTTGTAAAGCCTGCTCACGATCGCCTTGGGCGTACCGGGCGTGGTTGCGATCGTGTACCAGTTGGAGGCATGAAAGCCCTTGTAGCCGAGCTCGTCCAGTGTCGGCAGGTCCGGAAACATGGTGCTGCGCTTGATCGTGCCGGCGGCGAGCGCCTTCAACTTGCCCGACTTCAGATGCGGCAACGACGGCACGATCGGCGCGATGCAGGCGTGGGTCTGGCCGCCGATGATGTCGATCAACGACGGGGCAGTGCCCTTGTAGAGCACGATGTTGAAGTCCTGTTTGGACACCGTGCGCAGGAGCGCGGTGGCGAAGTACTGGAAGCCGCCCGAGGTGCCGAAGATGATCTCGCCCGGCTTGGCCTTGGTGGCCGCAAACAGCTCCTTCACCGATTTGACCGGCAGCGCGGGGCCGACACTCACCAGCGTCGGTCCGTCGCCCATCTTCAGGATGAATTCGACGGCGTTCTTCGGGTCGTACGGCAGCTTGCGCACTGCCGGATTCATCGCATAGGCCGAGGAGAGGATGAGCAGCGTGTAGCCGTCGGGGTTGGCGCGGTGGACTATTTCGGTACCGATGACGCCGTCCGCTCCGGGGCGGTTGTCCGCGATGAAGGTCTTGCCGAGCCTCTCGGTGAGGTGATGCGCGATCATGCGGGCAAGGATGTCGTTGGTCCCGCCGGGGGAAAACGGGATGATCAGGCGCACCGGTTTCGCCGGGTACGCGGCGGTATCCGGCGCCGCCGCACCACGGGCGACGCCTGCAGCACAAATTGCAATGAGCACGAATGCGATCCGCATGACGCTGCTGTATGCCATCTGCTCCTCCTTGCCGTTGTTGTGTGTCGCACAGTGGAAGCCGTGCCGGTGCAGCAGTGCCGCAGGCTACTCTCAAGGCGTGCGGCGCACAACCTCCTCGAAGACCCATCGACTACCGCCTTCGAGGCTCATACCTGCTACGGATCGACTACGCCGGCGCATGATTCGCAATGCCTGCCGCAGGGATCACGGCCTCGCGCTCGCGACGCCGCTTGGCGGGCAGGCGTCGTA
>JBOIEI010000897.1:0-2607 GCA_050741055.1 Burkholderiales bacterium
GAACCGATTCGCGTGCACGCCGCAGTGCGCAGAACGCGCTCTTCCATATCGCGCACGCGTTGATCCGAATGTTTGCGCCGATCCTGAGCTTCACCGCCGAAGAAGCGTGGCCCTTTCTACCCGAAACGCCGCAGGACAGCGTGTTTTTGCAGCAGTGGCACGAGCTGCCGCAGCTCGCGGATACCGAGGCGTTGGAGTCGCGCTGGGAGCGCGTGCTCGAGCTGCGCTCCGACGTGAGCAAGCAGCTGGAGGGCCTGCGCGTCGCCGGCCGGATCGGCTCGGCGCTTGCCGCCGAGGTCGAGCTCTACGTCGCCGATGAAGCAGCGCGGGCGCTGGCCGACCATTTCGGCGAGCATCTGCGCTTCGTGCTCATCACCTCGGCGCTGCGCATCTGTACCAGCACGCATGCCGAGGCGGTGCCGAGCCGTGTCGAAGGAATCGCAGTCCGGGTCCTCCCGAGCAGCGGAACGAAATGCGCGCGTTGCTGGCACTACCGGCACGATGTCGCCGAGCACGGCGAGAACGCATCGCTGTGCGGGCGCTGTATTTCCAACCTGTACGGCGGCGGCGAGGCGCGTCCCTATGCCTGAGCAACGCATTGTTGCCTGGCTGGTGATCGCGGGCTGCGTGATCCTGGCCGACCAAGCGACCAAGCTCGCGGTCGAACACGCGCTCGAGCTCGGAACCAGCATTTACGTCTGGCCGGTGTTCGACCTGGTGCACGTGCGCAACACCGGCGCCGCGTTCAGTTTTTTGGCGGGAGGCTCCGGATGGCAGCGCGAATTCTTTCTGCTCGTCGGGCTGGCTGCCTCGATCTGGATCGTGTGGATGCTCGCGCGCGCGGCTCGCAGCCAGGTGATGTTCTGCGTGGCTTTGAGCCTCGTCCTGGGCGGTGCGCTGGGCAACGTGATCGACAGGATTCGCCTCGGCGCGGTGGTCGACTTCCTCCATTTCCATTGGGGCCCGCACTCTTTCCCGGCATTCAACATCGCGGACAGCGCCATCACCTGCGGCGCCGCGCTGCTGCTGTTCGATGCCTTCCGCCAGGGCAGGAAGGCGCGCACGGACGACTCGCACGCCGCGACCCAATGACCGGCTAGGCCTATATCCGATGACCGACAGGAGCGATGCCATGGAAGTGTTGCTGGCGAAGCCCAGGGGATTCTGCGCCGGCGTGGACCGTGCGATCGAGATCGTCGAGCGCGCGCTCGCGCTGCACGGCGCGCCGATCTATGTTCGTCACGAAGTCGTTCACAACAAGTACGTGGTCGACGACCTGCGGCGCAAGGGGGCCGTGTTCGTGGAACAACTGGACGAAGTGCCGGCCGGAGCCACCGTGGTGTTCAGCGCCCATGGCGTGTCGCAAGCGGTGCGCCGCGAGGCCGAGGGGCGAGGACTGCGCGTCTTCGACGCCACCTGCCCGCTGGTCACCAAGGTGCATGTCGAAGTCGCGAGGACGGCCGAGAGCGGACGCGAGATCGTCATGATCGGCCATGCCGGGCATCCGGAAGTCGAAGGCACCATGGGGCAGGTGCAGGGCGGGATTCACCTGGTGGAGACGGTTGCCGACGTGGCGAAGCTCGAGATGCGCAATCCCGGCAACGTCGCCTACGTCACCCAGACCACCCTCTCGGTGGACGACGCGCGCGCGATCGTCGATGCGCTGCGCGCACGCTTTCCGGCGATCCTCGCGCCGAAGAAAGACGACATCTGCTATGCAACGCAGAACCGCCAGGATGCGGTGAAGCGCCTCGCGCGCGAATGCGACGTGCTGATCGTGGTCGGCTCGCCCAACAGCTCGAACTCGAACCGCCTGCGCGAAGTGGCGATCCATCAGGGCATTCCGGCCTACATGGTCGACCAGGCGGCGGATCTCGATCCGCGCTGGATCGAAGGCAAGAAGCGCATCGGCGTCACCGCGGGAGCCTCGGCCCCCGAAGTGCTGGTCGATCAGCTTCTGGCGCGGCTCGAGGAGCTCGGCGCCACCCGCATCGTCGAGGCCGACGGGATTTCGGAGAACGTCACCTTCCAGCTGCCGAAGGCTCTGAGCTCGGTTACGCGCTGACGCTACGCGGCCTGTGCTCATTGTGCAGGCACGAATGCTCCGGGTCCTCACCGCTGCGCTTGGATCCCCTTGGGAGGGACGGGCGCAGCGGCGAAACTGCTCGACGCAGCGCCCGGACGCAACGCGCCTCGCGGGTCGCGCGAGCTACAGCTCCGGCTCCATGTACCAGTAGATGCGCTGTGCGATGCCGACCTCCTGCTCGCGGCAATACCAGAATTGCGCTCCGGCCTGGCACGGCGGTGGCTTGCATTCTTCCCCGACGGGACAGGTCGGCTCGTCGACCTGCTTCGTGATCGTCCCACCGGCGAGCGCGATCGTGTAGATACGGTTGCCGATGATGACCGATTGCAGCGGCGAGAAGTAGCCGCGGCTCACGCCCTCATAATAGCGGTCGCGCGCCGTGACCGCGGGGTCCCCATTCAAGTTGACCAGGCTGCCGTAGAGGGCATCGATCTCGTTCAATCGGCCTTCGCCCGGCGGCAGACACTCGCTTATCACGCCGCTTGGATTGTAGGTGCCGAAGCGCAGCCTCTGGTTGAACA
>JBOIEI010000898.1:0-1538 GCA_050741055.1 Burkholderiales bacterium
GACCTGGCGAGCCTGGTGCTCGCCTGGTTGTGCGAGGTGCTGGTGCTGTTCGCGGTGCTTGCCTTGCGCGGGATGGATGCCGAGGCGGCTACCGGCACGGTGCTGGTCGCGATCCTGGTGCTGGCGGCGGTGAAGATACTGAAGATGAGCATCTACATTCTGATGGTGGCGGTGATCGTGCAGGCGATATTGTCGTGGGTGAATCCATACAGCCCGATCGGGCCGCTGCTCAACAGCCTCACACAGCCTTTCCTGCGCCCGCTGCAGAAGCGCGTGCCCATGGTGGCCAACGTCGACCTGTCGCCGCTGGTACTGATCGTCGCGCTGCAGCTGATCCTCATGCTACCGGTGGCGTGGCTGGAAATGAACGTGGCGCGATTGTTCTGACCGCCATGACGACCACTCATGGCAGTGCGCAACCGTTGCCCGTCTGGGCCAAGGCGCGCCCGGACGGCGCCGGCCTCGTGCTCACGCTGCACGTGCAGCCCGGGGCGCGTGCGAGCGGTCCTGCCGGCCGCCATGGCGAAGCGTTGAAGCTCAGGATCGCCGCGCCGGCCGCGGGCAACAAGGCGAACGAGGCGCTCACGGGCTTCCTGCAGCGCAGCCTCGGCGTCGCGCGCGCCGACATACGGATCGCGCACGGTCGCAGCTCCCGGCACAAGGTGGTCGAAATCGCGGCCGAGCCGCAAGCGGTTGTGGCGCGCCTCAATGCCTGGGATCGGGGAGAGACGCAATGAACACGCTGCTGGAAGCGCGCATCGCGAGCTTCGCCAAGTGGCGCTCGGAAATGGTTTCGGGCATCGAGTTCTACAAGTCGTGGCTCGACGTGAACGGCATCGCCGACATCCAGCAGTCGCTTCGTATCTACGACCTGGTCGAGAGCCTCAAGCACGACCGCATCACGCTCGCTTTCATCGCGGAATTCTCGCGCGGCAAAACCGAGCTCATCAACGCGATGCTGTTCGGGCAGTTCAAGCGCCGCATCCTGCCCTCCGACGTGGGGCGCACCACCATGTGCCCCACGGAGCTGATGCACGATCCGAACGACGAGCCCTCCATCCGGCTGCTGCCGATCGAGACGCGCAAGCGCGCCGAAACCATCGCCTCGCTGAAGAGAAAGCCGATCGAGTGGATCAAGATACGCATCGATCCGACCTCTGAGACCGAGCTGGTCGAGGCGCTCAAGGCGCTGGTGCAGACCAAGACGGTCACGAAGAACGAGGCGCTGGCGCTCGGACTGTACGACCACGCAGCCGACGAAGCCACCACCGTGCTGCTCGACGATCCGGATCAGATTGAAATCCCCGCCTGGCGGCACGCGCTCGTGAACTATCCCCATCCGCTGCTCGCGAGCGGCCTGGTGGTGCTCGATACCCCGGGACTGAACGCGCTCGGCTCGGAGCCCGAGCTCACGATGAGCATGATTCCAGCCGCGCACGCGGTGCTTTTCCTGCTCGCGATGGACGCCGGCGTCACCCGCTCCGATCTGGATATCTGGCGCAAGCACGTGCAGCCGCGCGTGCCGCGAAGGCTCGCGG
>JBOIEI010000899.1:0-5307 GCA_050741055.1 Burkholderiales bacterium
GGGTTGCGGTGGCGGCCCGAGGCGCAGGAGGCGCGATTGCCGCGCGCGCGGCCGCCGCTACCGCACCGCCTTCGATTGGCTTCGGCTGCGCGGCCGGCGAAGCTGCCGGTACCGCATCGCGGGTACGCCGTTGCGGCCGGGCCTCAACGGCCCGCGGCACGCGCTCGGCAAGCGGAGCCACAGGCGTCGAGGCAACAGAGGTCGAGGCCACAGAGTTCGAGGCAAGCGGCGTTGCCGGTGCGCTCGCCGCCGCCGGCACAGCGGGCTGCGATACGCTCGGAGCGAGCACGACGAAATCGCGGCCGACCGGATTCTCGCAGCCGACTTCGAGACGCAGGCCGACCACCGGGCTCGTGACCGTGCCGAGCGTTTCGATGATGACGGTGTCGGCCGACCCGACGCGAATCCGGGCACTTTGCAGCGCTTGCGCGCCGGCGGGCGCGTTCGGGTTCGGCGCGATCCGAATGCAGCCCGGATCGATGATCCCGTCGGGCGTGCGCACCGGCACGGCAGCGAAGAAGCGCTCGCCCAGCCGCGAGCGGACGTCGAGCGGGCCGATGCTTTGGCCGAAACTCGCATCCGGCAGCATCGCGAGCGCGAGCGCTGTGGCTGCGACCAGCGACCTCAGCCGCAGCTCGGGAGGCAACAGACCGGGGCGCAACCGATGCCCGTGCGCCGCCGAGCTCGGTTCGAATCGGGTATTCAAGGCGATTCCGTTCATGGTTCGAGGCCCTGGTGGACGCTTCGCTCGGAGGCAGGACCAGGCCCGGAACCTCATTAACGTCCGCGATCGCTGTAAATTCAGCGATCGCTCGCTCAGGCAGAGCCCGCCCGTGCCGTGCGACAGCACGCCTTGGATGATACCGTCGCGAGCAGGATGTATGCCAGTTAGCTGTGCCGATTCGAGTCCTGCGGCGGGCGTCCGATACCGGATTCACCACAATTCGGCTTGTGCCGCCACCTGGGGACATGCAGCAGGCGGCGGCGGTCGAAGGCGCGGCCGCAGCCACAACCCATGTTCGGCAAGGAGGCCACGTAAAACCGCCGAAGCAACCGCTCGCTGCGGTGCGCTTCGGCGATGGGGTGCAATGCGTAGATGCTGGCAACCGGGAGCACGCCCCCCGGTCGGGGACGGGAAAGCGATCAGCTTTCGCAGAACTTGGTAACCGGCACCGGTTCCTTGGCGCCTTTGCCTTCCCAGAACATCAGCTTCTGCTCCAGCCCCTTGGAAGCGAGGTAGCTCGCCACCGACTTGGCGCGCTCCTCGGAAAGATTGGCGTTTGCGCTCTCCGCCTCGAATCGGTCGGTATGGCCGGCGATGATGATCGAGCCGATCATCACCTTGCGCTTGGCGAGCGTGGCGACGAGCTTGTCGAGATCCTGTTTGCCGCCATCCTTGAGCACCGCGCTGCCCACGTCCCATGCGCTGTTGCCTTGCGCGAACGCATTCAGTTGCAAGTTCGAATATTGCGGCTTCTTGGGTTTGGCCGCCGGGGCCGGCTTGGCTTCCGCGCCGGGCTTGGGTTTCGGCTCGGGCTTGAGGACGCGTCCGCCGACCTCGACGGCTACGCGCCGGTTCGGTTGCAGGCACTCGCTCAATTCCTTCGACGGCGTGGCAGCACAGCCGGCCAGGAAGGCAGACGCCAAGGCGCCGATTATTATCGTGTTACGCATGATTCCTCCGATTTATTGACAGGGCATTTGAGTGAGCAACGGGACGTACAGGCTTCGCGGCATCCAGTCTCCTCTGCAAGGTGCGGGAAGTTTGGTCTTGTGGCGGCTTGCGATGCGGCAATGCTGGGCCGTTCGCTGCACAGGCCGAAGTCTAAAGCATTGCGTGCGAGGGCGGACAGCGTAAATCCAGCATATGGACAGGATGCGCGTGTGATGCGCCGTTCGGCAGTCGCGACGCTTCTTGCGAGGGCGCGAGAGATTAGGACAACGGTCTTATGCGCAATCCATCGGGCGTTACTCGAACGGTGAGTGCCTGAATCGCAGCAACACGGCACCCAGCGACACGGTACGCAGCGACACGGTACGCAGCGACACTGGTCAGGCGAACACGCTCAGCAGCACGCTTCACTCCGCCTTGATGTGCGCACTCTTTGCGAGCTTGCCGTAGGTCTCGATCTCACGCCGGATCAGTTGCTCGAGCTCAACCGGATTACCGTCGGCCGGTTCGATGCTTTGGCCCTTGAATTGAGCGCGAACCTCGCGCTGGCGCATCACCTTTTGCAAGCCTTCGGCCAGGCGCGCCACGATCGGCTTGGGCGTTCTAGCGGGGGCCAGCATGCCGAACCAGGCGATCGCCTCAAAACCTTTCAACCCGGATTCGTCCAGCGTCGGCACCTGCGGCAGTTGCGACGCCCGCTTGATGCTCGTCACTGCAAGTACGCGCAGCCGATCCGTCTTGATATACGGCAGCAGTGGTCCGATCGACAGCATCGACATGTTCACGTGCCCGCCGAGCACATCCGTGATGGCCGGCAGATCGCCCTTGTATGGCACATGACGAATGTCGACTCCCGCAAAACGCTTGAAGAGCTCCATCGCCAGGTGATTGGTACTGCCGTTTCCGCCCGAGCCATACGTGAGCTTGTCCGGCCGGGTCTTGGCCAGAGCGATCAGCTCGCCCACCGTTCTCGCCGCCACCGACGGATGTGCGACCAGCAGGTAAGGCCCAACCGAAATGAGCCCGATGGGCGCGAAGTCGCGCAGCGCGTCGTAGGGGACGTCCTTGTGCACGTAGCGCATGATCGTGAGCGTACTCGGTGTGCCCATGACAAGCGTGTAGCCGTCGGGTTTGGCCTTGGCCGCGAGCTCGGTGCCGAGCATGCCGTTCGCACCGCTGCGGTTGTCGACGATGAACTGCTGGCCGAAAATCGTGCTGAGGCCGGGGGTGACCAGGCGTGCGACCATGTCGGGCGTCGAGCGCGCGGGCGTAGCAACCAGGACGCGCACCGGTTTGTTGGGATAGTCTTGTGCGGCGAAGCCCGTCGCCTGCCAGATGAGCCCGGCGAACAGCCCGACGAGCACGAAGATGCATCGAAACTTCACGGCCCTGCTCCTTTGTCTTTACGCTTTGAATGAGTGATTTTCGAACTGCCGCTGAGGCGAGCCCTGCAACATAGCAAATTTCTGCGCTTACAGAGCATGTGCCCGAACAATCGAGATATGGGACGTGACGGGTTCACGCACGTGAAGCCCTCGGGTTGCCTATTGATCGTGAAGGACGAGCGTGACATGAAATAGGGAGCGCTCGATAGCGAGCCACGAAGCATGTGCCGCTCACAGGAAACGATATGAAGCTCTGGTATCAAAGTCTTTCTCATCAGGCCGAGACGAATGCGTACGGTATCGTCCTTAAGCGCATTCTTGGATCGGTCGCCGACGCGGATACGACGATCCACCTGCAGGGCGTGCATCGCTCCGCCGGCATCGGCCAGCACTATCGATTGCTCGAGCACCACGACACCCAGGAAGTGATCGAGAACGCGGTTCGTGCGCAGAGGCAAGGATTCGACACATTTCTCATCGGCAACATCAGCGATGCGGGGATTCGTGAAGCGCGCGAGCAAATCGATATTCCGGTGCTGGGGCTCGGCGAGACCTGCATGCACCTTGCCTGCATGATGGGCGCAAGTTTCGGCCTGGTGGCGATCAGCGAGCGCTGGATTCCGCGCCTTACGGAGAACGCGCGCCGTTACGGGCTCGAACGCCAGCTCGTGGGCATCGAGCCGATGCGCACCTCGCCGGTCGACCTGAAGAAGGGCCTGGTGGACCGCGACCATCGGGCCGACCTGCTTGACCAGTTCACCATCGCGGCATCGCGCTTGCTCGAACGCGGCGCGGAGGTCGTGATTCCGGCCGGTGGCGAGGTCGTGGTCTTCACGATCGAGGCCGGGATGTACCGGATCGAGGGCGCACCGATCGTGAACGGCATCGTCGAGCTGGTGAAAATGGGCGAGATGGCGGCGCGGCTTTTCCGCCTCACGGGCCGCTTCGCAGCCAAGCGTGGCGGGTACGCGCCGCCGAGCGGCGAGCTTCTCGCGCGGGTACGCGCCTTCTATGGCCCTGAGGTCTATCCCGGTGCAGAATAACGGGCTCGGAAAACACACTCATGCTGGAGAAAGCACAATGAATTCGAAAACGATCCTGGTCGAACCGACCGCACCGCCGCGACCGCAGGCGGACAGCACGTCTGCGCGGTTCGAAAGCCTGCAAGGCAAAGTGGTCGGTTTCATCGACAACGCCAAGCCCAACTTCGAACACCTGGCCGCCGAGATCGGTACGTTGCTCACCGAGCAGTATGGGGTTGCGCGCGTGCTGACCCACCGCAAGCGCACGGCTTCGCTGCCGGTTGCGCAAGAAGCGCTGGAGAGCATGGCTGCCGAATGCGACCTCGTCATCGCCGGCTCCGGCGATTGAGGGTCGTGCACGTCGTGGAGTATCCACGACAGTATCGAGGCGGCCAAGCGCGGCAAGGCGGCCGTCACCATCTGCTCGACCGCGTTCGAGACGCTGGGCCGCGCCCAGGCACGCGCGCTCGGCAATGCCGATTTGCCCATCCTTCGCGTTGCGCATCCGTTCGGCAATCGCAATCGCGACGAGATTCGAGCCATGGCGGCGCAGTGCGTCGATCAGCTGCTCGCGCTCGCTCAGCGCGCCGAGCTTCCTGGCAGCGCGGGTAAAGCTTCACCGACCTCGGCACCCGTGCCGCAGCGCTGTGCGCGCCATGAAGTGAGCGGCGACCTGGAAGCGATCCAGGCGCTCATCCGCGAACGGCGCTGGGGCGACGGGTTGCCGGTGATGCCGCCGACCGTGGCGGCGGTCGAGCGGATGCTCGCTCGCAACGGCTATTCGCCGGACGCCGTGGTTGCGTCGATCGCACCCGGGTTCGGTGTGGCGACCCTGGAGAGCATTGCGGCCAATGCGGCCATGGCGGGCTGCGCACCGGAACATCTGCCGCTGGTGGTGGCGGCGGTCGAGGCGGTGGCGCAGGCGCAATTCAACCTGCAAGGCATCCAGGCGACGACCAACTCGGTTGCGGTCTGGGTCGTGGTCAACGGACCCGGCGCGCAGCATCTGGGCATCAATGCCGGCATCAATTGCCTCGGCCAAGGCGCCTGGGCGAATGCGACGCTCGGACGCGCCGTGCACCTGGTGCTGCAGAATATCGGCGGCGCGCTACCCGGCGAGATGGATCGGGCGACCCACGGCCAGCCGGGCAAGTACACCTTCTGCTGCGCCGAGAACGAAGCGGCGAGCCCATGGCAAGCGCTGCATGTCGAGCGCGGTTTTCGGCCC